>CAZPCF010000232.1:0-3155 GCA_964585045.1 uncultured bacterium | reverse complement strand
TTCCATACATCCGTATCGTCGTTATCGAAAAACACTTCGAACCCCGCCTGCTCCAATATCCCCGCCGCCACCTGCGAGTCATAGGTATTCATCTGGCATCCGAAGGTTTTTAGTAAGACTTTTTTATTCATAAAACCTGTATTCATATTGAGTAAACGAGTCGTGTAAGCACACACCAACGGCTATCTGAAGATATGCGCTACGATAGCGATTCTTCGTCTTCACACGGCGGATACTGCAACGGCGCTTTCCCGATGCTTTCCAATACCAACGGATTTGAATCGATTTTCCCGGCTTTTCGCATCTCTTCTAGCTCCACGGTAAACTGCCAGCCATCACCATAATCAAAAAGAAAAATCAATTTTTCGCCTATATATTTGAAAGCCTGCGATATTTTCACCTTTTTAACGCCCTTTGCCACTTCGCTCGTCGGTTCCTCGCCAATATCAACGAATAGCTCAAAAGCTTTTTCACAATTCATATTGTCATCCAAAGTGTCGTAAAACCCGAAGCAATGATCGAACTGGAACCCGAACGCCTGCGTTATAACCCTGGCGAAGTGGTAAAGGCTTTTTGTCCCAGTGATTTGTATCTTGCGTATAATCCTCTTTTCATCCGTGCATTTTGCGTCCCCACAGAGCCAGACATCGAAAATATAAAGACCAAGCGCAGTCGCCCTGGCCTTCTTCTTTGGCGCCGGAGAAAGGTCATCAATGACCCGGGCAACCTTGTGACCACAGGTGCCACAGAACCCTTGAAGCACCACAACCCCGCGCAGTTCCGCGTGATAGTCAACAATAGTCACCGCCTTCCGGCATTCCCCGCACCAAACGCTGTTCAAAAATATCTGCCTCGTATCTGCCGGAAGGCCTATCCACAACCTTAATGCTTCTTTCGACATTCTGCTCAACCCTGTGTTGTCATGGTGATTAAATCCTATTGATTTCTTTTTCCACGCCCCGTAGTTTTTCTATAATCTGGTCGAACGTGGGAGGTTCTTCAAAAAACATCTGCTGCATCTGGCGATAATCATTTTTAAGCACGCTCATTTGATCTTCTCGTGGCAATAACCGCAAGCCTGCCGGGGTCGCTTCTTCGTAATGTGCCCAATTAGCCTTGAAAAATAAGGCTTTATGCTCAGCAACAGTTTTAAGCAGTGAGATATTCTCCAAAGCCCGCTTATATATCGGAGAATCAACCATCGCGTATATATCGTAATAATGGCGCGACATTCGCGGAGGCACATCCTTTTCGGCTGGATAATTATAGATCATATGCAAAATCGTGGCCTTCTCCCAAAACGTCCTCTCTGCGGCTAAAACACGCACAGAAACCCCTTCAACGATCCGCTCCCCGGGAACATTCACGATATAGGGAACAATCGTCGCGGTTTCAACCGGCCAGTGATCAGCCCGAGCGCCAAACTCAACCTTGACCGAAGACCTTACGTAGCTCTCCACATTACTTATCATGGCGTGAGGAAAAGTGAACAGAACCGTTTGGCCGTCCGGATCCTCTGCATCCAATCCAAGTTTCCATTCTTTTTTATCAGGAAGCACCGCCACGATCGCTTGCCTTAAGCTTGGGACGATAACCTCATCGATCTTCGTCTTACATGCCGCCTGTAATTCTTTAAGTCGCTTCTGATTTTCTTTGTTGCTTTTCTCCTTGTCCGGCTCGATTGTCTTTGCCTTGAACAAAAAAGGTCTTTCTATGGAAATATCAATGTCTTCCGAAAATCTTTTTATGACGTTGTAGCACTTCGAAAGCGACGTCCCTCCTTTAAAAGTTAAATGCTCTCCAACCTCCGGCAATGAGAAAAGGACTTTCAGAATCCAGCAGACCCAAAAATCCTTCTCAACCAATTGCGGCATTATGTTTAAATTGGCCGCGGCCACTTCGAAATAGGCGCGTTTATCTTTTGCGTCAAGTGATGGGAATTTATCCATAACTCTCTTATCCCTGTAGTTGTTTAAATATTGGACCCATCCACGCAGGGGCATAGCGAAAATCGCGCATAAGCTGGCGCTTATCATTTCCCTTTAATCTTTTTTTCAATACGCCAATCACCTTATCATCAATGTGATTTCTTCCTAAGTATCGCAACGCTTGAATAACTAATCCGCTAATGTTCCCGGCAGTTGCCATATTCTTAGGTGTTGTTCTTTTCAAAATAATCTGCTGATTCTTAACTCGCACAATCCTGTTCGCGCCGTCGGTTAGAAAAATAATTTTCGCAGGCACCTGTTCGGTCAACCCAAGCAAATTGGCGGCATAGGCACCGGACGGTTGAATTTTCAAGTTATCTCTTCCGGCCAATGCTTGGGCTATCCGCTCATAATTTGCTGGAAGATCGCCCAATGTCGGATGTTTTTCCGGATAATCATAGAGACCACGTGCCAAACGACGAATGGTCCCAGATCTTACCAGCCGGCCCAATGCTTGATCTATGGCTGCACGATTTCCGAGATCAAGAAAATAGCTTGGAGTAAATACCCGCCCTCTATTTTTGTCGCTAATCCTATTAAGTACTTTTTTCTCAATACTTTGCGCCATATATACCCCCTCTTCGTGTCAGAAAAGATATATACTTTTTCTGACGGGCTGTCTAGGCATTTTTACGCTGTCCGATGCAAATCAAACGCCCACCGTCAGGACGCCGGCGGGGGTGCGTAGAGGAGAGTCAGGACCTCGAGGATCGGTCGGGTATATGAGTCCCACCGGTCATCCGAAGGTGCGCAACAACACACGCTTTCGTTTTTCGCCGCAACCTGTTGGTCTGTCGGTAGTTGCCACTTTAACTCCATTCCTTCATAAAAACTCTTTTTCTAACTTCTTTATTCATATACGCCTAAATTAATCCGCACATACCAACGAGCGGCTAAAAAACCGAATGTAGGATATAATGACCTTGCGAAAACTTTTTCTTATCTTGCTTCATTTTTCCGCAATAACCAACATTTCAAAATCTTCTTTGGTCAGCTTGTCTTTTCTTGAGAACGCCCCGAGTTTCGCTCCAAAGATGTCGATCTTCTTATACCCGAGTGTCTTTAAAAGCCATGTTATCTCGCTGGGCACATAATAACGCTCGTTACACTTAAGCTCCCTTTTATTGCCGGAATCGTCCTCAATAACAGCGGTGTTATGATCACGGA
>CAZPCF010000231.1:0-3184 GCA_964585045.1 uncultured bacterium | reverse complement strand
GAAAACTGATCTCTATTTCAGCGCCAAAGAAAGCCTCCTCGAAAGTGCTCTGGAGATCATGCTGCGGGGCACTGCCGGCAACGGTATCGGATGGATCGCCGCCTTGCCCCCCGCCGAAAATTTGCTGCGCCCCGAGTTCGGATCCCACCAGAAAAAAAGATGTCGGACCGTGAGCGACCGTAGTCGTCGCCACAAGATCAGGATGCTTTTCTTTTTGTTTCGTAAGGGCCATAAGGTTGAACTCGGCCCCGTAGGCAGGGATGAGGGTTGCCTCGGAACCTCCCACAAGAGGCTTGACTCCCTCCTCTGTCATACGCGTATAGATCCATTTGGTTTTTTTATCAAGCCTGTGGTTCTCGGTAAAAATGATCCCCTGATCTATGGGCCATTTGATCAGCTTGAAGGGAAATTCGATGAGGCGGGAGAGAGGGTCCTTGAGGGGTTCCGCGGAGAGAGGCTTCGTATAAACAGGCGCGTAAAGATCGGGTTTTTTCTCTTCGCCATACCCGATCAAGGTGAAGGCGAACAACCCGAGACAAAGAAAACTGACTGATTTTCCGGCTTTTGCGATCATGGCTCAAAACATTCGTGGTTCAAGGGTCTTCCGGGACTTAAAAAGATGAACGGGCGCTATTTTGCACTCTTTGCGATCGAGAATCAATAGGGTTTGTCTTCTTTTTCAAAAGCATCGGCGACCAGATGCACCTCGGGTGTGTGTCCCTCTCTCCAAAGGATCGCGACAACATCAAATGCGATCGGGATTTTTACAAACTTCTTTTCTTTTATGTACCACTGGGCGACCTTGAAGATCTTTTCTTGTTTTTGAAGGTTTACAGCCTCTTGAGGCGCCCCGAATTGAGCGCTCGTTCGCGTCTTGATCTCAACGAACGCAAGCCTCCCCTGCCGCCGGGCGATCACATCGATCTCTCCGAGCTTGCACCTATAATTCTTTTCGAGGATCTCGTATCCATGTTCTTTTAGGAACCTGCAAGCCACCATTTCACCCCGCTCTCCGAGGGATGCGCGAAAGGGTCCGGGGTGGGGCGTCAGTTTCACGAAGCCGCCCCTATTTTCTTATTTCCTTTTGCCGGATGAAAGACCCGTGCCGCCTCCCGGACCGGTGCGAAGCTGTGACGGTGGACAGGAGACGGACCTTTTTCTTTGAGGGCTTGCATATGCCCGGCCGTTCCGTAGCCTTTGTGATCATAGAACCCGTAAGCGGGATAAAGTCCATGAAGTTTTCGCATCCAGTGGTCACGAAAGACCTTGGCCACGATCGAGGCGGCGGCGATACTTGCTGATTTTCCATCGCCATGAATAACGCCTTTTTGCTCGAGCTCAAGATCCAGGCGCATGGGCCCGTCGATAAGGAGACGCGCGGGGGTGTGTGGAAGGTTCAGCACGGCCTTTTTCATGGCCAGGCGCGTAGCTTCGTAGATATTGAGTTCGTCGATCTGTTTTTCGTCCGCGAAACCGATGCCGATGATCGAGGAGCGCGCGATCTGGACATAAAGTTCTTCGCGGCGTTTGGCGCTCAGTTTTTTGGAGTCGTTGATGCCGGCGAGGGTCTCGGGCTTCACAAGGATCACCGCCGCTGCAGCGACCGGTCCGGCTAAAGGGCCACGCCCGGCCTCATCCACGCCTGCCAGCCATCCCCCGTCCATAGCGCTGGCCTCCTGCCGGTCAAAAGCCCGGAGTTTCTCCAGGAGAAGCGTCTTCCGAGATACCTTTTCAGTGATCTCCATCGCGCTGGGGTCTGGAAAGGTGCTACTGGTTTTTCAGATAATACAACTTCGCGCGACGGACTTTGCCTTTCACGCTCACCGTGACCTTTTCCACGTTCGGCGAATGAAGGGGGAAGATCTTCTCGACCTTGTCCCCATAGCTTTCTTTGAGGACCGTGAAACTGGCGCGGACGCCTTTTCCTTTTTTACGGATGCAGACGCCCTCGAAAAGCTGGGTACGGGTTTTGTCGCCTTCTTTTACGCGGACGTGCACCTTGAGGGTGTCGCCCACGCGGAATTCCGGCGTTTTTTTCGATGCGGCTTCTTTTTCAACGATGTCCATTCTACTCATTTGATTATTCTCCCGTTTGTTTCAATCATTTTAAAAGATCCGGCCTTTTTCGCTTTGTCACCTGCTCGGCTGTTTTTTTCCGCCAAGTTTCCAGCTCTTGGTGATCCCCCGACACAAGCACGTCGGGAACTTTCCATCCCCGGTATTCCCGGGGCCGCGTGTAATGGGGATGTTCCAACATCCCTGTTTGAAAACTTTCATGCCTGATCGATTCCGCATTCCCCAAAACGCCCGGCACGAGCCTTGTCACTGCCTCGATCAGGCAAAGGGCCGGCGCTTCGCCGCCCATCGTGATAAAATCACCTATGGATATTTCTTGGTCGATCAGGTGTTCTTTCACGCGCTGATCCACGCCCTCATAATGCCCGGCGATTAACACGAGATGTTTTTTTCTTGCGAGCTCCGTGGCCAGCGTCTGGCTCATGGGCTCGCCTTGAGGGTCAAGGAGCACCACCCAGGCGTCTTTTCCGATCGCCTCCACGCATTCAAAGATCGGTTCGGGCTTCATCACCATCCCCGCCCCGCCGCCGAACGGTTTATCATCAGCCGTTTTGTGGCGATCGTGCGTCCAAGCGCGAAGATCATGCGCCCGGACCTTCACAAGCCCCTTCGCCTGCGCTTTTTCCAAAAGCGATTCTTTGAGCGGGCTTTTAAAAAAACCGGGGAAGAGCGTTACGACGTCGATCAAAAGGGCCATGATTCCTCTCCTGTTCTGGACAGGCTCAGGCTTTTTTCTTTGCCTTCGTCTTTCTCTTCTCACGCCGCACAAGGCTCTTCAAGGCCACGCTCATCTGCGCGCCCTGTTTGACCCAGTAATCAAGGCGATCCTGCTTCACGACGAAAATATCTTCTTTGGGAAGAGCGTCATAATAGCCGATCTCCTCGATGAAACGCCCATCGCGCGGCATCTTCGCGTCGCTGACCACGATGCGCCACTGAGGACGGTTCTTGCTGCCGAAACGTTTCATTCTTATTTTAACTGCCACATAGCCTCCTTTAGTATTGAATTAAAAATCAAAATACAAAGCCCGGAACTTCGGCATCGATCGCCTTCAAGATCCAAGATTTGAAATTTGAAATCTATTATTCTTTCTCCCTGCGGATTGAA
>CAZPCF010000230.1:0-3218 GCA_964585045.1 uncultured bacterium | reverse complement strand
CTTGTAAACCCCGGGACCGAATGTGATCGGACCGTGCTCGGGATGTTTCAGAGTGGTTCTCTGTTCTTCAGGGACCCGGAAGAAAAGCGTTCCTTCCTTTTCATAAACCTCGCCCGAGTCAAGTTCGTGCATGTGCCCGGCCGCTTCACCCTCCGCCAGGATCCTGTGAGCCTGTTTGATGCAATCCGTGGGGATCCCGCTGATCTTTACGATCAAAAGATCACCTTGTCTGAATTTCATTTTTATTCTCCCATTCTTTTAGCAGCATCTCTAGAGTGGCCACTTGCTGTGTTAAAACCCCGTTCTCAAAACATTTCCGATTCAATTCGGCGCGGAGCTGCCGGTATTTAAAGATGTAGATAGACACACCCGTTCCGGCCATTACGCCGAGCACAAAAAACAGCGTTTGCATGGTCTTCCTCCTGTTTTTTATTCGGGATATTTTCTGAACAGGTAGAGGACCGTGGCTGTGATGACCAGCCCGAAGGCGTTGCTCACGATGAACACGGCTTCTCCGACCGCGATCGCCCTGATCAAGTAGCAGGCGATCGCTCCGAATAGGAGCTGGTAAGTGTGCTTGCTCAGCCCCCGGGTCGATCTCGCTTTCACGGATTTAACAAGCTGGGGGATGCTCACGGAGATCCCGAACGCCACCCCCATCCATCCTATTGCTTCAGTAACCATAAATTACCTCTCTTTCTCTGTATATATAGTAGCCGCATATCACGACAGCGTTTTGTCGTCTAGGCGTTGTAGGTATAAATAAATCCAGCCCAAGATGTAAGCGACATAATGCTGTCGCTGTGGGCGTGTAGACTACTTTCATAGAGAAAAGAGGAGGGAGACATGAAAGAAGAGAGCGGCGGGCAAGAGAATATGTTCGAGGAGCTTTTTATCGATCGGCAGCAAGCCTGGGGTGAATTTCTCATCCCCTACACGCCGAAATGGAAATGTCTGAAGATGCTCCGGTCAAAGGGAAAACAGGATATTCGGAACGAGGCGCTTGTGATGTTGGTCGAGTGGTATCAATGCGAGACGGCACGCAATCGCGGGAAGTACGATCCCGCCGCTTGCGAAGAGTTGATCGGGATTATTCAGGACTTTTCAAAGAAATATCCGGATCCCGATATTGAAATCGGAATGATGCTCGGCCGGCAGGGGTCCGGCTGCGAGAAGCGCGGGGATTATGAAAGCGCGTTGAAATTTTATAAAGCGTGTCTCGAATTTCCCGTAAGCGACCAGAGGTTCCGGTATTTCCGGTTAAACAACCTTGGGTTCTGTCTGAATTTTTTAAAGAAATTTGAAGCTGCCGAGGAGTTTCTGAGAGCGGCTGCCGCGATGGATCCGGAGCGGTACAACGCCTGGAAGAACCTTGGGGTGACGCTGGAGCATCAAGGGAAATATGAGGAAGCCGCCGAGTGCTATTTGAAGGCAGTCGAATGCAGTCGCGGGGAGCGGAGGTCGATCAGCCATTACCGAAGATTGCTTGTTCGGCAACCTGTCTTGGCTGAAAAGTACCCAGAAATTGAAAATGAAGAATAAAAAGGAGGTAGTTCCATGAAGACGATATTGATCGCATTGTTGGTGTTAACAGCGCCCGCGTTTGCTTTTGCGGAGAGCGACTACACTCTGGCGCCCAATGGCGAGTACGTCAGCGATGGCAGTCCCACACTTGCGCCGGATGGAACCTACGTCGGGTATGGCAAGGCTACTTTAGCCCCCGATGGCACCTATGTAGGCGGCAGCAGTTCTACTCTGGCGCCTGATGGCACTTATGTAGGGGGCGATCGGGCTACGCTGGCCCCGGATGGAACTTATGTCGGCGGGGACAAGGCTGTTCTGACGCCGGCCGGCACCTATGTTGGAGTTTACGATGAATAAAGGAGGGAAAGCGAACAAGCCCAGGTTATATATCGATATCGACGGGGTATTGCTGGGTAAGAAGACGCCGGAAGACTATGAGATCTGTCTGGCGAGCGGGGCCAGGGACTTCCTCGTATATGCCCTCTGGCACTTTGACTGCTATTGGCTGACGAGCCATGCTAATCGGGGGGATGCCCGGCCTGCCCTGGAAGCCCTGAAGCCTTACGGGGACAAGGTATTTATGGAAATGGCCAAGATCATAAAGCCGGTCACATGGAAGACCCTCAAAACCGAGGCGATTGATCTCAAGAGTGACTTTTATTGGCTGGATGACCAGCTTTTACAAACAGAACGGGAGATTCTGGAGAAAGCCGGAAAGCTCGGCCGCTGGATCAAGGTCGATACAAGGGCGAATTTCACGGATCTTATCCGAACAAAGCGATATTTGGCCGATGTCGTCCCAAAGTTATAACACGCTATATTTTTTATCATTCAGTTTTTATGCAGCTAACCGTTAATACTGGCCCACAACAGACTGAAGGCTTGAGGCCGCGGACTACAGACCACAGACTTCAGACCGCAGTGGAACAACCGACAAATCACAACCACGTAACGCCGGGGCAATCCCGGGGAGGCAAGCAATGGAAGACAACACGAACAGCAACCCCAATTTCCAACCTTTTAACAAAAATGAAATTGGGGCCACCCCCGCCGGCCGTCCAGGAAATGAAAATAAAGGCAGGGGAGGGATGAATTTCCTCAAGAACACGCAGATCATCATCCTCGGGCTTTGCATCGCCGGGGCCACGATCGCCTCAAGCATTATTTTCTCCAAAGGTTTTTTATCCGTGACAAAATTCATGCGGGAGCAGATCACGGTGACAGGTTCGGCGCAAAAAAACATTAAAAGTGACTACGCTGTGTGGACGGGATCCTTTTCTCGTCGCGAGATTTTGATGGCGGACGCTTACAAGAAACTCGAAGAAGATCTCGAGAAGGTCCAAAAATATCTGGCGGGGCAGGGGATCCCCGGAAAGGACATCATCATCAACCAGATCGAGACCGAGACGGTCTATAAAAAGAACGAGAAAGGGAACAACACCAACGATATCGAGGGCTACCGGCTCAAGCAGACCGTGGAACTGCGGTCGAACGATGTCGACAAGATCGCCCGGATCTCCCGGGAGGCCACGGGCCTGATCAACGAAGGGATCGAATTTTATTCCGGGAGCCCGGAATATTTCTACACGAAGCTGGACGAGCTCAAGGTCGAGATGCTTGCCAGGGCGACCGAGAACGCGAAGCTCCGCGCGGAGAACATGGTCAAGGCCACGGGCAACAGGACCGGTTTCATG
>CAZPCF010000229.1:0-3222 GCA_964585045.1 uncultured bacterium | reverse complement strand
GTTGGAATCCATGATCGTAGATTCCCCTTCTTCGAATTTGTAGGCGCCGCTCTGCTTCAAAAGGGCGTCCACAAGCGTGGTCTTTCCGTGGTCGACGTGGGCGACAATGGCGACATTCCGGACATCTTTACGTCTTTTTTGGGCCGGCATAGATCCTTAATGAAATTTCGGAGAGAGAACCTTGGCTCTTCAAGTATGGGAGACGAAAAAGAAGAACTGAGACTCTAATACTGTTCTCCATTTGATTTCATGGGTTAATAGCGTTGTACCGCCTGCCCCTAAAATCAAATGTGAAACGGTGCTAAAAAAATCGGGGCCCGGCTTTGAGACCGGGCCCCGAACTTTACGGACTTTTACGCCTTGACGACGTTGACCGCTTGATCGCCCTTAGGACCTTGGGTGATCTCAAACTCCACGGCCTGACCTTCTTCTAAAGACTTGTAGCCTTCGCCCTGGATCGCAGTGTGATGGACAAACACATCGGCGCCATTCTCAGGCGTGATGAATCCATAACCTTTTTGATTATTGAACCACTTTACTTTACCTTTTGCCATTACGGTGAATCTCCTTGTTATGCTGCACACCCTCTGAGACGAATGCCTCACAGGGGAACATCATTTTTGATGGCGTACTATACGTTAAATCCCTCCCTTTTGCATCTCTTTTCTGTACGGAGTACGTTGTACGGGGCACGGCGCGAAAAAGACTTCGCGGAACGCCGTACGCCCTCCGCCTTACGCGATCAAATCTTTTCCCAGTGGAGGACTTCGGAGAGGGTGCGGCGCTTACGTTGCTTCGGCTCGCGAACGGCCCATCCGACCGAGATCAGGCTGACGAGCTTCAGGTGTCCGGGCGCACCGAGGAGTTTCGAGACCTCTTCGCAATATTCTTTTTTGTCGCCGGCGATCCAGCAGGTACCAAGCCCCAGATCCGTTGCTGCGAGAAGGATATTCTCAGTCGCCGCCGAACCGTCCTCAAGGTAATATTTGGTATCCTGGCAGAAAACCACAATGCAGGCCGTCGCTTGTTTAAGGAAAACACCGGTACTGATGATCCCTGCGAGTTTGTCGAGCATCGCGCGTTCCGTGATCGCCACGAATTCCCATGGTTCGACTGCCCGGGCGCTTGGCGCACGGCGGCCCGCATCCACGATCTTTTCCAGTATGTCTTTAGGGACCGGTTGGTTCATGTAATCGCGAACGCTGGCGCGTTTCGCGATGGCATCCAATGTTTCCATCAGAGTTCTCCTCTTTTTGATTCAGGCCGTAAAAAGGGGACAGACAGTCACTTAATGTCTGTCCCCTTTTTGACCAGTGCCGCCATTTTCTTGCCTAATTCATAACAAGCGGCGAGCTGCCCCTGATCCGGAGCATAAACCACCGAAAGCAAAGGCTGGACGACCTCCACACCTGCCGCCGCAAGCGTATTCTGAAGCGATTGGATCGCGATCCCCGACCAGCCGTAGGACCCGAAAGCGCAGCCAATACGGTTCTTCGGGCGCAGGCCTTTAAGGAATTCCATAAAAGAGGTCATGTTCGGCAGGATCCCGCTGTCGTGATTCGAGGAACCCACGATGAAAGCTTTGGCATCAAGCATGTCGTGGATCACTTCGGTGCGATCCGATTGAGCCATATCATAAAGTTCGAACTTCACCCCCGCGTCACTGATCCCCTCCACGATCTTTTGCGCCATCTTCGCGGTCGAACCCCACATGGTCTCATAAACAACAACGATCTTGGGCTTAGTTTCATTCGCGGCCCAGCGTTTATAGGCTTGAACGATCTTCCCAGGATCTTTCCGCCAGCTGATCCCGTGGGAAGTCGCGATCATCTTGATGGGAATGGCCATTTTCTCGATCTCCGCGAGCCGTTGGGCGATCAAATGGCTGAATGGCCAAAGAATGCCGGCATAATACTTCCCCGCTTCTTCCATGAGGGTCTCTGGCGGCACCTCATCATCGAAACGTTCGCTTGTGGCATAATGCTGGCCGAAGGCGTCGTTGGAGAAAAGGATCTCGTCTCCCTCCAGGTAGCTCATCATGCTGTCCGGCCAGTGGATCATCGGGATCTCGATGAACTGAAGCGTCCTTCTCCCGAGACCCAACCGGTCACCGGTCTTCACGGCATGAAAATTGAGCCTCTGCTGGTAATAACGCTCAAGCCCCTGCCCAGCGCGTGCGCTTCCATAGATCTTGGCCTTGGGGCAAAGCTTGACGAGAGCGGGCAGCGCTCCGGAATGATCGGGTTCGATGTGATTGGCGATGATGGTATCGATCTTCTCGGGCTCGATCACGGTCCGGATCCTTTGGATCATCTCCTCCGCGAAGGGCCCGTAGACCGTATCGATCAGCGTGATCTTCTCATCGAGGATCAGATAGGCGTTATAGGTCGTGCCGCGCTTCGTAGTAAAGGTCTGCCCGTGAAAATGGTGGGCATTCCAATCGATCGCCCCCACCCACCAGATATTCTCCGCGACAGGAATCGCCTTCATCTTTTTCCCTTTTCCGGTCTACTTGCGAAGTGCCAGAGCCTTGTCCAGCATAAGTAACGAGTTCCCGCCCTTGCCGCCGATCCCGAGCTTCTGGATGATATTCGCCACGCTGGACTCCTCTTCGATCTGCTCCGTGACAAACCACTGGAGGAAGATCTCGGTCGCATAGTCTGCTTCTTTTTTGGCAAGCGCCACAAGCGCATGGATCGAAGCGGTAACTTCTTTTTCATGCTCCAACGTCTTGTCAAAAAGACTCGCCACTGAAGAGAATTTCTGATCCGGAGCCGCAATCGCCTTAAGGGATAGCGTCCCTCCCTGTTCGCTGAGATAGTGCATAAATTTCGTAGCATGTCCAAGTTCTTCTTTGGCCTGCACCTGGAACCAGCCCGCCACGCCACCTAAACCTACTGAGGCTGCATAACCCGCCATCCCGATATAAAGATAAGCAGAATAGAGCTCCTTGGTTATCTGTTCATTGATCGCCTTGTTCATCTTTTCGCTGATCATAAGACTCCCCTTCGTTGAAATGCCCGTCACCCTAAGCGAAGCAAAGGACCCCATACCGGGATTCTTCGGCCTGCGGCCTCAGAATGACGAGGATTAGTGTTTTTTCAAATTAATAACAACATTGTCCATCACGGCGCCCGTATGAGCGCTTAGGACGTGACGGGCATACCGGCCCAACCAACCGCCCGTGACCTTGGGCGTGAAAAGCTTGAGTTTTGAAAGCCG
>CAZPCF010000228.1:0-3273 GCA_964585045.1 uncultured bacterium | reverse complement strand
TGATATTTTTTTTATCAAGCTTCGAGAATCCGCTTCGAAAAACCATCATATACATATAAACGAAGATCACGGAATTGATGATGACCATGAGGATCTGAAGCGGCAACTGGGCCAAGGTGATATTCCGGTAATAGCTTTCGAGGGAAGCCATGCCCCAAATCGAAAGGATAACAAGAAGCGCTGCAGCAAAAATAATGGCCGCCTTCACCCAGTGGTCCATCAGGAATAATTTCCAACGACGCCATTTATTCATAAAAAACCGCCTTTTTTGAAGAAAGGTTAACGGGAGTTACCCCCGAAAAACAGCATGGATTATACCCGTTTTGAGACTAAAACACACGCCTTAGAGTTTCGACAAAAATATCATTCTCTTGAATAGCGGGGAACGTGGAACGGGGAACGGTCCCAATACCAATCGATCTCAGCCCAGCTGAGATTGGGGCCGTCCAAACTACCCTATTGGAAAATTAATTTAAAGCTTGGACGGAAAACGATAAAAGCCTTTTTGTTCAACGTCCCCCGCTAGCCGTTCCCCGAGCGCTTTGTCACCACCAATAATCATCCCCTTTGCCGGATGGGGTATTTTCAGCTTCTGGCGCAGTCGCAGGCTGCTCCACAGCTTCAAGGTCCTGGACTCTTTCCGCTTCAGGCAGAGGTTCTGAGACCGTCTCAGCGGGAAGAACCGCTTGAGCATCTGTGGGTTGCTCCTCCCACCAGCCTGCAGTATCCGCGGCTGAGGGAGCTTTCTCAGTCACGCTTTCCCCGGAAGAACTCTTTTTTTCCTTCTCAATCGGAGGATCGATAAAAAAACCTTCCCGGGGATTGTTTTTGACGTGATACATCAAGGGACCTTTTTTGCCGTCCTTTTCTTCTTCCTTCTTTTGCTCATAAAGAATGGGATTGGTCTGCGTGTTCCGGATCGGATCCTCAGCCCTCCGGATCGACCCAAGGTTCAGACCCGCAAGAACACTCACAAAGATGAGGATTAGAGTTCTTTTATTCATAAGTAAAGGATAGCTGATGAAGCTGAAAAACGCTAGTATGGCGGAAGGCGTACGGAGTACGGTGTCACGCCTTGCGAAATTTTTGCCGTACGCCGTACTCCTTACTCCTTACCAAGATATTTCTTCAAATACCTCCCCGTATAGGACCTTTCACAAGCCATCAAACCCGGAATGTCGCCTTGATACACTACTTCCCCGCCTTTGTCGCCGCCTTCGGGCCCAAGGTCGATCACATGGTCTGCCAGGCCGATCACGCCCAAATGATGCTCGATCACAAGAAGCGAATGGCCGCGATCCAGAAGTTCCTCAAAGGCCCGGATAAGATGGCGCACATCATCTTCATGAAGCCCGGTCGTCGGTTCATCCAGAAGATAGAGCGAAGGCTCGGAACTCCCCGAGGAAAGTTCGAAAGCTAGCTTGAGTCTCTGAGCTTCCCCGCCTGACAGCGTAAGCGTCGGCTGTCCGAGCCTGAGATACCCCAAACCGATCTTTTGTAAAATGGACAGCTTCTCAAAAAGGCCTTTGTTGGCCGGCAGAAAATCCAGGACCTCGTCCACGGTCATGTTGAGCACTTCATCGATATTTTTTCCTTGATACCGGATCTCGAGGACTTCGGGCTTGAAACGCTTCCCGTGGCATTCTTCGCACGGCACGAAAATATCCGCAAGAAAATGCATTTCGACTTTCACCGCGCCATCGCCTTCACAAACAGGACAGCGCCCCTTTTCAACATTAAAAGAAAAGTAACCCGCATCGAACCCTTCGCGCCGGGCCTCAGGTGTCGCCGCGAAAACCTTCCGGATATCCTCGAATGCCTTCATATAAGTGGCTGGATTGGAACGCGGGGAGCGACCCAAAGGCGATTGGTCGATCAACACCATATCCGTCAGGGGTTTGAACCCACGGACTTTTTCCACGTTCCCAAGTTCCTCTTGAGATACCGGACGGCCCCTCGCTTTAAGAAAATGGTTGTAGAGGATCTCATAAAGAAGCGTGCTTTTCCCGGAACCGGAGACGCCCGTCAGGACCGTGAATTTCCCGATCGGGACCTCCACATTGATATTTTTCAGGTTATGCGCTTTCGCGCCACGAACCACGATCTTATGTTTGGCCGGAGCCGCTCCCCGGGCCTTGCCCTGGCCTCTATTTTCGCTTCTTGAAAGGTTGCCAGGACTAGTCCCATTAACCTTTAATTCTTTTGATGGAGAATGGGGCTTGCGCTCAATGCCGCGTTTTCGCGCCAGGTATTCGCCCGTCACCGAACGGGGACACCGCTTGAGGTCCTCCACACTTCCTTGGAAAATAAGCTCTCCACCTTTTGCGCCTCCCGCGGGCCCAAGGTCGATCACGCAATCCGCGGCACCGATCATGGTCCGGTCATGTTCTACGACCACGACCGTGTTCCCGAGATCGCGAAGCTTCCTGAGAAGCGCGATCAGCATTTGATTATCGCGTTCATGAAGTCCGATCGAGGGTTCATCCAATACATAAAGTGTGTCCACCAGGGCCGATCCCAGCGAACTTGCCAGATGGATACGCTCCACCTCCCCGCCCGAAAGTGTGCGCGACATACGATCGAGCGTCAGATACCCGAGTCCGACGTCCTTTAAGAATCGCACACGGCTAAGGAGCTCCGCCTGGACAGGCTCCACCTTTTCTTTTTCCTCCGGAGTAAGTTCGAGCGTCTCGAGGAACCCGAACAGTTCTTCGATGCTAAGGGCCTGGACCTGGGCGATGTTCTTGCCCTGGCCTCCATTTTCTTTTCCTGAAAGGTTGCCAGGACTATCCTGACTTTTATTTTCTTTTCCTTTATGGCAGTCAGGATTGCCCCAATTTCCACAAGGCGGAAATTGATTGGCATTGGGACTAGTCCCATTGACCTTTAATTCTTTTGATGGAGAATGGGACTTGCCCCGGATCAAAAAATCCAGCGCTTCGGTTTTGAGACGCGTTACGTGGCAAGTCTCGCAGGGCGCATAACCGCGATAGCGATTGAGAAAGATCCGCACGTGCATCTTGTAAGTTTTTTTGTTCATGTATTCAAAGAATTCCCGGACGCTCACAAAATCGTCGCCGGAATAGCCTTCGAGGATCCATTTACGGTACCGGGGCTTGAGTTTCACCCAGGGTACCCGGATCGGAATGCGCTTGCGCTGGCAGAAATCGAGGAACTGCCCTTGCTCCCAACGGGTGCTGGCTTTGGTCCAGGGTTCGATGGCCCCGTCACGGATCGACTTGGTGCCGTCCGGCACGACGAGGTCCCAATCGA
>CAZPCF010000227.1:0-3276 GCA_964585045.1 uncultured bacterium | reverse complement strand
TCGGGGAGAGCACCGCCGAAGAGATCAAGATCCGTATTGGTTCCGCCTACCCCCTCGAAGAAGAAACGACCCTGGATGTCAAAGGGCGCGATGTCCTCGCCGGGTTGCCCAAAACGATCAGCGTGACAAGCGAAGAGATCCGGGAAGCCCTCTCGGAGCCGCTTTCCACCATTCTCGAAGCTGTTCGTATTGCACTCGAGCGGACACCGCCGGAATTATCCGCGGATCTGATCGACCGGGGTTTGGTCTTAGCAGGAGGAGGATCGCTTTTAAGGGGATTTGATAAGTTGATCAGCGAAGAAACAGGGCTTCCTGTTCACATCGCGGATGATCCTCTCACCGCCGTGGCGCTTGGTACGGGTCGTTATTTGAGCGATTTCCACCTTCTGAAGCGTTTGTCGGTGAACAGCAACGCTACCCGGGAATACTAGCACTGCGTTTCTATTGATCTTATAGGTTCGCAGGACTAAAATTTTTCTCTGTTTTAGCGTCCCTCCGAAAGCGGCCTCCTGGCATCTGAAACAGTCGTTTTTTTCAGGATCTTTTCTTGGCCTTCGTATATCGGAGATTCTGCCCTCATGCGGCGCTGGCGTTCGTATTATTTTCTCGCGGTCCCCGTCATTCTTCTCATCGCTTTTTTTCAATACCCCCGTTTGAACGAGTCCGTCCATTCTGTTTTTTCCACCCTTGCCCGGCCCGCGTTTGTGCTCGGGAACAGTCTCCGGGAAGTCCTTTACGCGGTCCGCTACCAGTCCGGTAACTTCGTGGACGCGGTCGGGAAACAGAAGGAATACCTCGCGCGCATTCAGGAGCTTGAAGGGCAGCTCGTCCGTTTCCGTGAAATGGACCGGGAGAACCAGCGCCTCAAGAAGCTTCTCAATTTCAGCCTGCCGCTGGCCACGCGCACCATTGGCGCCCGGGTGATCGGAGAGGATGTGACTCCCTGGAAAAAAATCGTTCTGTTGGATAAGGGAAGCCGCCACCATCTCAAGAAAGACATGGCGGTGGTGGTGCCGGGAGGATTGGTGGGACGGGTCCTCGATGTCGAGCCTTACACGGCCCACGCGATCCTTTTGACGGATCCGGATTCCCGCGTGAGCGCGCTGACCGCGACAAGCCGTGCTCAGGGCATCGTCGCCGGGACCGGGACAGGCAGGCTGCAAATGAAATACCTGGCGCTGGACGCCGAGGTTGCGATCGGGGAGGATGTCACCACGTCCGGCGTTGGGAGCATTTTCCCCAAAGGCCTCCAGATCGGGAAGGTCGAATCCATCGAGCGCGACAACGACGGACTGCACCTTCTCGCCCTCGTCAAACCTTCAGTGTCATTTTCCAAGCTTGAGGAAGTGCTATGCCTCGTCTCGTCTCCGCAAAAGTAATTCTTTATTTCTTCTTGCTCGCGGTTCTGGACGGGTCCGTGATGCCGGCCTTCCAGATCCGTTCTGTGTACCCAAGTTTTCTTTACCTTTTCATTTGCTACGCGGCTTTTGAATGGGGGTCGCCCAAGACCGTTTACGTCGCGTTCTGGGCCGGGCTTTTACGGGACCTTCTGGGGGGCGGTTTGATCGGGCTCGACGCGACCCTTTTGGTCGCCTTGGCCCTGGCGCTTGATTTTTTGGTCCAAAAAATGGAGCGCCAATTGCCGGGGATCTATTTCATTATAACGTTCCTGTTCGTCTTTTGCGCGGGAGCTTTAAGCCTTTTGGTGAGCTACGTGGGCGAATTGCCTCCGTCCCTCGTCTGGAGGTACTTGGGGATGGTCACCATGACCGCGCTTTACACGAGCGCGCTCTTGCCCGTATTTAATTTTCTAACGAACCGGTGGTTCGGCCATTCCGCCACCCGGCAATACGAGCTTTTTCGCTGATAACGATGGCACTGTCCAAGCCTTTATTTCTTTTTATGAACGGCGACTTGGGCTGCACTTGTTATCCTTCAAATTTTTATTTGAGAACAAATGCTGTTAACTCCCAAAGCCAAATAGAGAACAAGCGCTGATGTTCACACGGTTCCATTTTTTTCAGGCGTTCGTTTTTATCCTCATGGCCCTTCTGGGGTTGGGGCTCTTCCAAACTCAGGTCGTGCGCGGGACCTACTACTACGAACTGAGCAAACGGAACCGTGTTCGTCTTATCCCCCTTGAGGCGCCGCGCGGCCGCGTGTTCGATCAAAAGAAACAATTGCTTGCCGCGAATCGTTCCTCGTACAACGTCATTGCGATCCCGGAAGATATCACGCCCGAGGCCTATCCCAGGCTTGCAAGATTGCTGGAGCTTCCTGAAAAAGAAGTCCGCAGGCGCATGAGCGCGGGCCGTGAGTATCCGTTCGCGCCGGCCGTGATCATGGAAGACATTCCTCAGGAACTGGCGTTCCGTATCGAAGAACGGCGGCCGGAACTTCCGGGCGTGAGTGTCCGCGTCGAGGGCATCCGTTACTATCCTTATGGCGAAACCGCTTCACATGTCATCGGCTACATCGGGACGGTCAATCCCCGGGAAAGCGAAGTGATGGACCGTGACCGGTTCGGTGCAAACTCCAAGATCGGGCGCGCCGGTATTGAAAAGGCGTTTGACGATCCTCTTCGCGGGTGGCGGGGAGGGCAACAGATCGAAGTGGATGCGCGCGGCCAGATGGTCCGTGTCCTTTCAGACCGCAAGCCTGAGCCGGGCTCCGATATCACGCTCACGCTGGACCTCGAATTCCAGAAGAAGATCATGGAACTGATCAAGGGCCTGCACGCAAGCATTGCCGTGCTCGACCTTGAGACGGACGGGCTTCTGGCGATGGCCAGCGCGCCGGCCTACGACCCGAATATCTTTGTCTCCCCGGCATCCAGCGAACGGCGCCTTCATGTGCTGAAGGACGAGAACTCTCCGATGCTGGATCGCGGGATCAATGCCGCTTATCCTCCGGGTTCGGTCTTCAAGCTGGTGACGGCGCTTGCGGGGCTCGATCTGGGGAAGATCACGCCGGAGACGAGGTTCCGGTGCACCGGTTCTTTTCAGTTGAATCCCAAGTCGAAACCCGCGCGCTGCTGGCTTCATTCGGGCCATGGGAACCTCAACCTTTACGAGGCCCTCGAGCGTTCCTGTAACGTCTATTTTTTTAACGTGGCCAAAAGGCTGACGCCGGACGAGATCGCGCATTACGCCCACGAACTCGGCCTCGGCGAGCCTCTGAGGCTCGAGATCTCGCGCATGGCCCCCGGTCTCATCCCCGATTCCGCGTGGAAGAAAGCGCGTTACAATCAGCCTTGGTACCAGGGCGAGACCCTCA
>CAZPCF010000226.1:0-3290 GCA_964585045.1 uncultured bacterium | reverse complement strand
CGAGCCAGGCAGGGATCGAATTGGTCCTGGAAGCCCCGGTGGAAGTGAGGGTGTTCGGGGATGAGGTCTACATGAAGCGTCTTTTTACCAATCTTTTGGACAACGCCATCAAGTTCACGGAGCCGAACGGTAAGGTGACGGTCTATATCGGAATTTCCGGACCTGGCAGAGTGGTAGTCAAGGTCGAAGACACAGGGATCGGGATCGATCCCGAAATTCTGGAAAAACTTGGAACGCGATTCTACAGGGCGGATCAAGCCCGCTCCAAGGAGGGGGCTGGATTGGGTCTCAGCATTGTAAGAGCCATCTGCGATGCCCATCAGGGAGTTTTACGGTTTGAAAGCCTTCCTAGTCAAGGGACGCGAGTCTTCATCGAATTGCCACTTATAAAGATCTAAAGTATTTCCATCTAGAAGGACGCCCCAGAGTCCTATAATCCATAAAAAACTTAAAATTATTTAATTTATCTTTAATGCGTCTTTAATGTTGTTCCTGCTAGCTTATGTACTATGGAGAAATAAAAAACAGAATAAGTTCTGTTAGTTATCAAATTAGTGATTTTGAAAAGGATTTAAAAATGGAAATCAGCAATCAGTTGATAAGACCATTTATTGATAAGATAGAAACCGAGTGGCAGGACCTCTATCGCGAGATCTCCGGCCATGCAAGCGATGAAGCGAGCGCGTTGAAACCGTCCATCGAACAGCGGATGCGGCAACTCGAAAGATTTCGCGTTTCGGCGCTTTATTCTGAACAAGATGAAGTAGGCCTAAAAGAGTTCCCGAATTTGCGGGAAGCACTTCGATTTCTGAAGCTTGATCTTCGGACAACGCGGCGCAAATGGCGGCGCCATTTGGTTTCGAAGATCCGTACTCAGAAAAGACAGGAGCGGGCGAATCATGGGGCATCTCTTGTTGCATGAAGAGAATATTGTGGCGGGGCTTGACGCGCTGAACCATGAAGACGCGCTGAAGAAGATCGTTGACGCGCTGCCGGCCTGGGGCCTGCAGGGGATCGAAAAACAAAAGATCCTGGAACTTCTCATTCTGCGTGAGCAGATCGGAACAACAGCCATTGGTCATGGCGTTGCCCTTCCGAATTGCTTTTCTCCCGAGGTTCGCGAACCCATCGTGGCTTTTGGGGTCAGCCCCGCCGGTGTTCCTTTCCCGTCCCTGGACGGACGTCCCGTCCATTTTATTTTTATATTGATCCTGCCGAAGAATGAGACGGCAGAGCGTCAGAAACGTCAGATCTTGCAGAATATCAAGTGGTCTCTATGTGATCGCTCCATGCAGGAACGTCTCAAGGCGGCTCATACCGCTTCTGAGATCCATCGATTGCTTGTTCCGGAGTCGCAGCGCGTTCCTGCTCTTGGAATCTGACAGTTTTCTTTTTTGTTTTTGAAAAAGCAAATCGCCCTGGCAAAAAACGGTTGAAAGGCGGGGGGGTCTAACAACTGGGCTAGCCGGGGCGTTTGTTTTTTTGAGTTTTACCACACCTGTCGTGCCGCATTTTTCTTTTAAAACACTTCCTCGTGGGGATATTCCTCCTGGACTTTTCAGATCGCGATCGCTTTTTTCGCCGGGAACGCAGAACGATCTTTTTCGACAGAGCTTTTCAGGAAAAAATACGTCCGGACACGGCAAAAAAAAGATTTTCCCCCTTGCTTTCTCAGTTGAAAATCGTAAGATAACACCAGTTCTGTTTTATGTGAATTTGACACAGGAAAATCATCGGGACTCATAGGTCGGCAAACGGTTTTTAGGAGCGGTGCGATTCGTTTTAATTCTATATTTATAGTTCTCCTGAACTCTCATCGTTTCCTTCCGTTTGGGATCCGGTTTCCTCAGCGACGGGAATTTCAAGCATGCCTTTTCTGATGCGAGAAGCCATACAGGTGCGTTTGCAAAAACGCGTCGATGATATCGAAAATGGCTATCGCCAAAATGTCGGGATTATCGGATCCTCGGGTGTTGGCAAGACACAGCTTCTCTGCGAATTCTTCCAGTCCATTTCGCGCAGTTCCAAGCTTCTCCCAGTGTATGTGAAGGCGGAGACCATCGATGGACAACAGCTCATGCAACAGTGGATGGGCGCTGTGCTGAGCGCTGTGATGCTCGACCGGACATTAAATATCCCCAAGACTCTGACCGGACTTTTGCGTGAAGCCGAGTCAATCATCCCCAAGACTGTCACGGCAGTGAAACATCTGCAGAGACTGCTCCGTCAAGACAAGAACTCACTCGCGATCAGAGAGCTCTTGATGCTGAGCGGGACTCTGGCCCGCGAGACCGGGAAGAAGGTCGTTCTGATGATCGACGAGTTTCAGGACCTCGAAGTGCTTTCCGTACCCGATCCATTTCTCTTGCTCGGAAAACAAATGATGGTTGACAAGGAAGTGCTCTATGTGGTGACGAGTTCCGCGGTCGACCGTGCGCGTGAGATCTTCCGTGAAAAACTTTCACTCCTCTTCGGGAATTTTGAGGTTCTCGAGCTCACACCTTTCGGATATATGGAGATGGAGCAATATCTTGCAACGCGGATGCCGGCGCATCGCTGGTCTCCGGAACTGAAGAGATTTCTTTTCCACATGACGGATGGTGAGCCCATCTATCTCGATCTTCTTCTCCAAAGGCTCGAACAAGTCGAGATCCGCGAATTTCCCCAGGACGTGAGCTCTTCGGTCCTGCTGGATGCTTTCTGCCAGGAGCTTTTTGACCGGCGGGGGCGCATCGCGCTGCTCTGTGAGAACCGGCTTGAACAGTGCGCGCATCTTACGAAGCATCGCGGTCCTTACGTCCGGGCCGCGCTGGCGCTTAGTCATGGACGTCATAAGTTGATTCCTATTGCGGCGTTTATCGAGGAGACCGTAGCGGAGACCCAGAAAGTTCTCAAGCGATTGGTTGAAGATGGTCTGGCGGTCAGGAGCGGGTCCCTTTATCATATTCCGGATTTCCTCTTTCGGTTCTGGCTACGGGAAGTGTTCCAAAAGAGGCATGGGTTGTTCTTACCCGAAGAGCGTATTCTCCGGAAAAATTTATTTGATGAGCTGAACCGGGTCCTGGATCTTTGTGCGGGGATGACTGAAGAGGATTTTGGATTACGCGTTGAGGCGCTTCTCAGGGAATTCCGTAATGACGGGATAGAGATCGACCAGAAGAAAATGTCATGCCCACAATTTTCGGAGGTGGTACTTTTGAGGCATTTGCCACATTCAGTCTTTTCGTTCCTGGGTCGCGGGTCGAGGGGACGCTGGCGCTCTCGGACGGGCGCCGGCTGCCCGTGCGGGT
>CAZPCF010000225.1:0-3342 GCA_964585045.1 uncultured bacterium | reverse complement strand
GGCTGATCCCGTCTATCCCGAGAAGGTATTGGACGCCGAACTGCGGGATCCACGAGGCGCGCTCCACCATCTGGAAGCCGGCTTGAGCGGTCTGGAAGAGCGTAAGCGCATAGCCGGTGAGCGCCATCACGATGCCGGTGGTCGTAAGCGCGATCCATTTGATCCAGTGGGTCGCGTTTTTCGGCACAAAAAGCACCACCACGGCTCCGATGAGCGGTGTGAAAATGATCCAGGACAAAATATGAGATGCCATAAAGACTCCTTTTTTAGTACGGAATACGGTGTTTTGAGTGCGGCGAAGAACAAACGCCGTACGCCTTACGCCGTACTAGGCTAATTTCAATTCCCAAATGAGAAAAACGATCAATACTAGAAAAACGATCAAAAGATAATTCTGCACAAAACCCGTCTGGATGCGTTTGGTGACCGAGTTCAGGAAATAGACCAGGGTCCCCATGAAATTCACGGCGCCATCCACAATATAAGCATCGATCCAGTTCTTGACCCTGCTCAGGAAGAGGGTGTTCTGTCCGGTGCCGTTCACGGTGCCGTCGATCACAGTTTCGTCAAAGCCGAACAGGACGCGGGCAAGCGCGTTGAAAGGTCTCACGACATAAGCGGCATAGAACTCGTCGAAATAGAATTTATGAAAGGATAAACGGTAAAGGAACGGGAAAGTTTTTGCGACGGCTGTGGCCCAATGTTTTTGCTTGAGATAGATGACCCCCGCGATCGCGATCCCGAGAACGGCTATCGCAGCCGAGCAGGCCATGACCATGGAGGAGGGCTCATATTCCGGGTAATGGGCCATGTGCGCCATGAATTTCTGGAACCAGTGATGCATGAAGGGCGAGCCGGGAATACCGAGCACGACCGATCCCGCCGCGAGGCACCAGAGAGGGACGGTCATGAGGGCAGGGGATTCATGCGCATGGACTTCGTGGTTACGCGCCTTGCCAAAAAACGTCAAGAAAACAAGGCGGAACATGTAGAAAGCCGTCATGAAAGCAGTGAGAAGCAGGACGCCGAAAACCAGGAAATTCCCCGTCCCGAAAGCCGTGAGAAAGATCTCATCCTTGGACCAGAACCCGGAGAACGGGGGGATGCCGGAAAGCGCAAGACTTGCGATGATGAACGTGATCGCCGTTTGCGGCATTTTCTTGAAAAGGCCGCCCATCTCGCGGATATCCTGGACATGCGCGCCGTGGATCACGCTGCCGGCGCCGAGGAAAAGCAGGGCCTTGAAGAAAGCGTGCGTGATGAGATGGAAGGTCCCGGCGCCGAGGCCCGAAAGCCCGAGGGCGGTCACCATGTAGCCGAGCTGTGAGATCGTCGAATAGGCGAGAATACGTTTAATGTCGTTTTGCGTGAGCGCGATAAAAGCGGCCATGAAGGCCGTGATCGTTCCGATCGCAATGACGACCGGCAGGATGTTCGGGACGGCCATGAAAAGGGTGAAAGAACGGGCCACAAGGAAAACACCGGCCGCGACCATGGTCGCCGCGTGGATGAGGGCGCTCACAGGGGTCGGGCCTTCCATGGCGTCCGGGAGCCACACGTGCAGGGGAAACTGCGCCGACTTGCCGATCGTGCCGCAGAAAATGAAAAATGCCGCGGCCGCGAGGAGCCCCATATTCGGGGAAAAATGAGTCTGGTGGGTCCCCGCCAGCAGCGTGTTCATCTCTGAAAAATTCAAAGTGCCGAGCGCCGCGAAAAGCGTAAGGAACCCCAGGAGAAAGCCGACGTCGCCGACACGTGTGACGAGGAAGGCCTTCAGAGAGGCGTTCGCGGCGGAATCCTTCTCGAAATAAAAGCCGATCAAAAGGTACGAGCAAAGCCCCATGATCTCCCACGCCATGAAAAAGAGGAGGTAGTTGTCCGAGATCACGACTGTGAGCATGGCAGACATGAAAAGAGAAACATACGCGAAGAACCGGCTATAGCGCGGATCGCCCGCCATGTAGCCGGCGGCATAGATCTGGATCAGGGTGCCGACGATCGTGACCATGAAAAGAAGCGTCGCCGAAAGAGGGTCCATCAGGTAGCCGAACTTGAGCGGCATGTGCCCCAGCATGAGCCAAGTCCCTTGGTGGGCGAAATGGGCGCCGGTGAAAACCGCCCAGCAGATAGGGAGCGCGATCACGCAGGCCACGGAACTCGTAGCGATAGAAAGCCAGGCCGCGCGAGCTTTGAGCCAGCGTCCGGCCAGGATGTTCACCACAAAGGCCAAGAAGGGCAACAGCGGGACGAGAAGGACCTGATCGGACGTTACCATTTCAGTAAATTGACCTCATCGGCTTGAACGGTTTTGCGGACACGGTAAAGAGCCAACACGATAGCGAGTCCCACGGCAGCGGCGATCGCGGCGATCGCAATCACAAAAAGAGCAAAGATCTGTCCCGTCTCCGGAGACAGGGACGTGTATTTTGAGAACGCGATCAGGTTGATATTGGCCGCGTTGAGCATGAGCTCGATCGAGATCAGGATACCAATGATATTACGCCGCACGAGCGCGCCATAAACACCGATCGCGAAAAGAACGAGTGAAAAGATCAGGATGTGTGACAAGGGGAGTCCGATCATGACTTGCCCCCGGGGTCGTCTTTTTTGGCGATGACCACTGTGCCGATCAAGGCAGCGATCAAGATGATCGAGATGACCTCGAACGGAAAAACATAGGCCCCCATCAGGGCTTCGCCGAGCCCCATCACAGAGACCTTGGCCTGAAGCACGGCCGGGATGACGGGCCAGGGTGTTTTCAGGATCAGGCCGGTGACGAGTGCCACGAAACCCAGAAGTCCCACGATCGCCAGCGGGCTTTGCGAATTATTCTGGCGAAGGGTCTTTCCCGCGAGGTGTTCTGTGAGCATGATGGCAAAAATGATCAGCGTTACCACTGCGCCGACATAAAGAAGGATCTGGATCACAGCGAGGTATTCCGCTTGGAGCACGACATAAAGGGCCGCTATTCCGATCAGCGCGGCGGCGAGGCAAAGCGCGCAATGGAAAAGGTTCCGAAGCGTGACCACGCCCAAGGCGAAGATGAGGACCCCGGCCATCACAGCGTAGGTTCCGAATTTTGCGGCAATATTCAATATTTCCATCTTTTTCTTTTCCTAGTTGCTTTTTCAGGGGACAGGCAGTCAATGAATGCCTGTCCCCTGAAAGGATGATCAATCGGCGAAAAAATAAGTTCGTTTTTCAGGGACAAACGTACGGTTGAGTTTGACCAGGGTCCAGAGCGAAATTCCCAGGACGAGGATCGACCCGAGCCACCCCGTGAGGTTCGACGTAAAGTGCCACAGCGCGGTAAGAAGAATATTGACGAGCGTGAGCGGCAAA
>CAZPCF010000224.1:0-3346 GCA_964585045.1 uncultured bacterium | reverse complement strand
GGCTTCCATTGCCAATGATATCCGGCGTGAAGACGTACAGGAACAGCGCCAAAAGGGCGCCCCAGCCCCCGTAGATCTCCCGCGCGAACAAAAAGATCCCGAACCCCAGGAGTACGGTTAAGGCGATAAGCGGCAACCGCTGCAGGAGGAGGATCTTCTGGGGATCGTTCCCCATCTTGTACAGGAATAAGGCGCCGTTCCGCGCGCCGTCGATCCGGTCGGTATTGGGCACATAAAGAGGCTCTTGGATCGGGAATCTGGGCTGAATAAAAAGAAGGGGCCAGGCGGCCAATTGATAGATCAGGGGCGGATGGTCGCCCAGGAATTTGTAGTCATTATAGCGGACTATGGGATAACCGCCTCCGCTATAGAAGCCCTCATCGGTTGTTTGTCCGGTTCGCATGGCAAAAAAAACACATTGCGCCGCCAGCACAAGAAGGAGCAAAAGGGCCAGCGCTGTTTTTTTATCCGGGAAAAGAAATCTGAATTTCAGGAGATCGGCCATGCTCATTTACGTTTCATTTCTCCTCAGGATATAAAGATCATCCTTCGAATATTCGATCCGGAAGCCCGCGCGTTCCGCCTCCGTAAGTGTTTTTTCCAAAGACAGGGTCTTCGGTTCCCAGTACTTGAGGTCCCAGATGAGAAGATCGGCCCGGTAGTTCTTTGCCTGCTCAATTTTGCTGGGATCCGGATTGTAGTTGAACTGGTAAACATATTTGCGGTTGCAGAGCTGCGGGATGAAAGCGTTGTGGGTGAGCACTCTGGCTTCCCCGGGGATCTCCGCGAGTTTTTTTCTCACCGTGTCGGTATGAGCGCTCCGGTGCGAATGAATATTCCAGAAAAACCAATATTCGGACGGTCCGGAACGGATCAGACTGACCGTCAAAAGAAGAAACCCGACCGGAAGGGCGTACTTGCGGACCCATTCCCGCCGGTCACGCAGTGAGGCAAACGCGTAGATCGTTGAAATGAAAAGAAAAGGCGTAAGGCCGGTGAAATAGTGGTAATTGAAGGACCTCATGGACCCGTTCAGGGAGATCAGGTTCTGGAAGAACACAGGGAACGTCAGGATCAGGGTCGGCGGATGCAAAAGCGGCAGGAAAAGAAACGGCAGGAAGACCTTGAAAGCGTACTCCAGTGACTCGAAATGGACCAGCTTCCTGACAATGCCGTTCACGGGATCAAGCAGTGCGGTGGAATAATTTCCGCCGTAAAAATATTTCGCACCGGTCAGGTGTGGGATAAGCCATTTTGTCTCCCAAATGAAAACGCCGATCGAGGCGGCCATGACCACAGCCCCGAGCACCCGCATCTTTTTGAATGTGAACGCGTAGAACCCGAGCATGAACGCTACTCCGAGAAAATTCTCCTTCCCCGTAACTGCGATCAAGAGACTCAGGACGAACCATTTCACCTGTTTTCTTTCAAGGAACAGGAATGCCCACCACAAAAAAGGCTCGGCAAGCACCTCGGGATGAAAATCCTCGTGAAGCGCGGCGCGCATGGGCTGAAAAAAGAAGAACATCAGAAGAAAGATCAGAACAAGGGAGCGGTCTTTGAGTTTATCCCGGGCGATCAAAGCCAGAGGAAAAAAGGAGCTTGCGCTGGCGACGGCCTGGAGAAGAATGAGTGCCCGTGGGTCCGGCCAGATAGCGTAAAAAGGAGCCGTCAGCAGAAGTATGGGGCTGACGTGGTCCCCCATGAGGTTGATATTCTCCTTGATCGAAGAAAAAAGGAGATCCCCTTGCAGCGTGTTCCAGACCGCCTGAGCAAAGATCCCGAGATCGAAGGCCCGCGTTTCGAGCGCCAAATGCCGCTCGAATCCTACAAGTGTCATGACAATCGCATAGGCTATGAAAAAAACTGGGGCGGTGATCCGGAGCGGGAGATGACAGCTTTTTTTCCAAAGGACAACCCAAATGGAACGATCAAAGGCCTGATGGAATTTCCATTGGACGAAGAACATGAGGACCGCAAAGATCGGGACCGAGATCAGCATGGGCAGAACATAGCGGCTTTTCTTACCGAAGTCATTCAGCCAGCCTAGCTGGACCAGAGGGACCGCGTTCGTCAGAAGGAAAAAGAGCGCTGCGGTCCCGGTGACCAAGAGAAGCATATTGATCCCCCAAAAGAGGCCGGAGTCTTTTGCCTGGGTGGGATTAGACGGGAGCATCGAAGGTTTCGCGGTATTCCTGGTCGATCTTTTGAGTTTTGAGGATAAAACCCAGTTTCAGGATCATGATCAGGGGCGTAAGGACGCCGTAAACAAGGAAAAGAAGAAAACGCAGATCGATCGCGCCGGCGAAGATCTGAAAAAACGCCGCCAGCGTAAGAATATTCATCATGACGTGGATCTCACAGATTTTGTGCGCGAGGGAAAAAAGCCGTTTGGGTAAGGGGACAGCTCCTATTAAGTTTGCAGGGGGACTGTCCCCCCTCCGCTTGAAGGTTACATCTCCCCCGGCCCTCTGAAGTTTTTCAAAAAACGTTTTGTACTTTACGTCGTGCATCACGTTAAAGACGAGGATCGCGAGCGCGCTTAAAAAGCCCCAAACGACAAAAAAGATTGATTCGGTGGCCGCGTAGCAATAAAAACCAAGGGCAAAGAACAGCGCCGTGTGTACGATATGGTGCGTCAAAAAATCCAGGAACCGTCCTGTGAGACAATCGGTCTTACGATAACGCGCGATCTGTCCGTCCACATGATCGAGGTAATACCAGATCTGTAAAAGCACCACCCCTGTTAAGAAAGTGCCGGTTCCGGGGAGCGAAAGAAAGATCATGCCGACGAAACTCACGGCAAGCGAGATCAGGGTCACCTGATCCGCGGTAACTTGGGTATGGAGCAAAAGCCAAGTCGTGGGGAGAGCCGCATCCCTCAGGATCGTCCGCACATACCAGTTCCCTTTTGTCTTATAATCCGGCTTCTGACAGATCTTATTCAGCTCCGCGAGAGATTCGACCACGGATCACCTCGGCCTGCAAAGATAGATAAAATGGTAAGAAAATCTTTCAGGGATAAGGATGTCCTTCAAGCCTTGCTTCCAGGACGCTTTCGCGATGCCGTTGTATTTAAGCGAGCGGATGACCGCAAAGCCGTTCTGCTCCAGCATCTCTTTCCATTCCCCATAACTCGCGAAGAGCTCGTGCGTCTGGTTACGTGATTTCCTGTTTTTTGTAAAAAGGACGGAGAGAATGTCCCGGTACCACATAATGTTCGGGACCATGACCAGGATCATCCCGCCTGGTTTGAGGACCCGCCTGAATTCGGCCAGCGCCTGCTCGATATTCAGGAAGTGCTCGAGACTGCCGAGGCACGTGACCGCATCGAAGGTCCCCGCGG
>CAZPCF010000223.1:0-3359 GCA_964585045.1 uncultured bacterium | reverse complement strand
CACGAGCGCCAGATCACTGGCTTCCGCTGCTTTAAAATTTCCGGAGATCTGGGCCTTGCCGTTCGGGATCCTGTCACGGATCACGGGCGCGGAATAGACCTGACCGTCCATCACGATCGCAAGACGCTTGCCGATATTCTGGAATGTCACCTTGTCGAAAAGCTTCCCGCCTTCACGGTCAAGTGTGAGCTGAACAATTGCGGAGCCGTATTGATCGAAACCCACGGAAGCGGTCGTAAGATGCTCCCCGGTCAACACCGGTAAAAGCGCCAACAGAACCATTTCGTCGTTCGGACTTCCTTTGACTTTCTTGTACTCGAACCCAGGAGAGATCGTACCCTCTTCCGCCTTTTGGATCAGGTCGACGTCCTCTGACACGATCTTGAATTCCAAATGAGCCGCCTTGCCGGCGATCTCCTTGGCGCGTTCACGGTCCGTCACCCCCGGCAACTTCACCACGACCTGGTCCTTGCCCTGCGTCGAGATATCCGGTTCTTTGACACCGAACTCGTCAATACGATTGCGGATGATCTCGGCCACGCGCGCCGTCACGTCCTTGCGCGCATCCTCAGGGACCTTGTCCATGTCGACCTGGAGAAGCAGCTGGACACCACCTTGGAGATCGAGACCGAGATTGATCGTCTTATCCGGAGGGTAGGCCTTCCAAAGAGAGAAAACGACCAGCCCGATGATCAACAATACTTTCCATTTATAATTTTTGTCCATTTTGACTCCTCGATTAGTGTTAAGACCTTAGGGGACAGGCAGTCACTTAATGCCTTTCCCCTAAGGTGCTGCTTATAACTTTTTTATTGCCTCAATCCCGCGATCGCGCTTTTAAGGACCTCGATCTTGGTATCCGACCCCCCGACCACAAGAACCACATAATCATCCTGAAGACTCGAAACAACTCCGAGAACACCGCCCGTCGTGACCACTTTATCCCCTTTTTTGAGATTGGCGATCATGGCCTGTGTTTCCTTTTGTTTTTTCTGCTGGGGCCGGATAAGCAGAAAATAAAAGATCACGAACATGAGGATAATGGGCATGAACTGGACCAACGGATTGACCTGCGGGGCTCCTTCAACAACTTCGGCTGCATAAGCGATAGATTCGAACATGTTTTCCTTTCAATAGCGCTAAGCGTTATGGGGTAAGCGTTAAGTGAAAAACGGAAACTTTTCTTACCGCTTAACGCTTATCGCCTGCCGCTATCTTGTGTGTGGATCAAACCGGTTTAAAAATTGCTTTTTGAACTTCAGGAACTGGTTTTCCCTTATTTTGTTACGCATTGACTTCACTAAGTTTACAAAAAAATGGACATTATGCAAGGTAATCAATTCAGCGCCTAGGATCTCGTGACTATTCACCAAATGCCGCAAATACGCCCTCGAAAAGTTTTGACAGGTATAACAAGCGCAATCTTTTTGGACCGGCTTGGTATCCAGCTTGTATCTTGTGTTCCGTATGACAACCAGTCCATCGCTCGTGAACGCTGTACCGTTCCGCCCGTAGCGCGTCGGGTTCACGCAATCGAACATATCCGCGCCACGCTCCACCGCCTCAAAGAAATCCACCGGAGTGCCCACCCCCATCAAGTAACGCGGCTTATCCGCAGGCATTCTCGGCAGGATATCCGTGAGAGCCTCAAGCATCTCGGGCTTGGGCTCTCCGACGCTCAGGCCGCCGAGCGCGTAGCCGTCAAAACCGATCTCAAGTGTTCGCTTAAGTGACTCCCTTCTCAGATCTTTGAACGTCCCACCTTGAATAATTCCAAAGAGCGCCTGGGATCTGAGCTTGTGACATTTCTTGGCTCTTACCGACCATCGCAGGGTTACATTAACGGCTTTTTCGATCGCGGGTTTATCCTTGCTAGCGGCCGGGCATTCATCAAAGACCATGGCGATGTCGCTCCCCAGCGCCTGCTGGATCTCCATCACCCTCTCCGGCGTTAAGAATATCTCCCGCCCATCGAAATAGGAATTGAACTTCACCCCCTCTTCAGAAATGCTCCGTAGCTTGCTGAGGGAGAACACCTGATAACCGCCGCTGTCCGTGAGGATGGGCCGGTCCCACGCCATGAATTTGTGAAGTCCCTTGAGTTTTTTGATAACCTCAAGTCCCGGGCGGATATAGAGATGATAGGCATTCGAGAGAATGATCTCGGCGCCGGATTCTTTCAGGTCGCGCGGCATGACCGCTTTGACCGTCCCTTGAGTCCCCACCGGCATGAAGACCGGCGTCTCAAATTCCCCATGCGCGGTCGTCACCTTCCCGGCCCGCGCCTCGCATTTTTTATCCGTAGTTTCTAGCTTGAAACCAAAAAATTTTTTCATTTTATCCGATCACAGTCACTTGAATGGTTAGGGGTCAGGGTGTAGCGGATAGGTCTTCTATCCCTGATCTCTCCACCCTGTCTCCTACTGAATGAACATAGCATCACCGCCCTGATCTCGATAAGCCTTCAGGGTGATCAGGATTGCTCGCCATGCTCAAGAAATCAGCATGGCATCGCCATAACTCGCGAAGCGGTAGCTTTCCTTGAGAGCGATATTATACGCGGCCATCAATTTTCGGAGCCCATTATATTCATTTTCACCCGCCTTCGCTAAAGCTTCGGCGGGATCCGTGCTGTGCCCCTGTGTAGGCGGATAACTTAAAAATGCCGCAGCCATGGCGAGGAGAGTGCTTTTGGGCATGTGGAAGTTCGTGATGAGTCCATCCACGATCTTAAAATCATACGGCGGATAAATGAAAATGGAGGTCTTGCCCGCCCCCTGACACACTGCGTGAGTGTGACCCGTCACACTTACGCAGTGTGATAGGGTTACCGCCGACTCCAAAGCACGAACACAAGTCGTGCCACACACGATCACACGCCTCCCTGCACGCTTTGCCGCGTTGATCTTGCGAGCGGCTTCCTCCGAGATCTCGAATTCCTCTTCGAACATTTTATGCTTTTCGATATTTTCTTCCGTGATCGGTTGAAAAGTCCCGTAACTGACGTGCAGCGTCAAATCCACGATCTCAACGCCCATCCGGGTGAGTTTCTCAAGAAGCGGCCTATCAAAATGAAGTCCTGCCGTCGGCGCCGCCACAGCCCCCTCTTCTTTCGCAAAAACAGTCTGATAGGTTTCGCGGTCCGCGGGCTGGTCCGGCCGGTCGATGTAAGGTGGGAGCGGGATATGCCCAAGCATGTGGATCTTGCACGCAATATCTTCGCCTTCGAATTGAATGCGTCTTTTCCCGGAGTTCGGCACCACAGAGGTCATCACCGTCCCAACGAGCTCACCGCCTTCGACACCGGGAGTCGACACCGGGAGTCGACTCCCGGTGTTAAATTGGGCAGTTCCTGAAAG
>CAZPCF010000222.1:0-3360 GCA_964585045.1 uncultured bacterium | reverse complement strand
CGAAGTAGCCATTCTGGCGGACGCGACCGCAAACCCGGATTTTGTCACCTGCGATCTTCTCGCCCAGACCGAACATCATGGCGGCATGGGCTATTTGATCACGAACTCCAAAAGGCTGGTGGAAGTCATGCGCAAACGCGTGGATTCCGGCATCATCATCCAGGTCAAATCCGTGACAGAAGGGTGCGAAGTCGCCAACGAGATCGCGGCCGAACACTTGGAGATCATGACCGAAGACCCCGAAAAAGCGGCTCAAGCGATACGCCACGCCGGGGCGATCTTCCTCGGACCCTATTCACCGACCGTGATCGGAGATTATATCGCAGGTCCCAGCCATGTGCTCCCCACGGGCGGCACCGCGCGCTATTTTTCGCCGCTCAGCGCTTCGACTTTCATCAAGAGTTCCCAGATCATCCGTTATACCCCCGAGGCGCTGGAGGCCGCAAAAGAACATGTTCAGAAACTGACGGACATGGAGGGTCTTTTTCTGCACCGGATCTCCATGGAAGCACGCCTCGTCAAGAAGAACGCAGAACCGGAAAAGGAGTCCAAATCATGAAGGCAAGAAAGGCCACGGTCAAGCGCAAGACTTCCGAAACCGATATCCAGATCGAGTTTACGGTGGACGGGAATGGATCGTCAAAAGTCGATACCCAGATCCCGTTCCTCGACCACATGCTCACGCTACTTGCAAAACACGGACTTTTTGACCTCAAGCTCAAGGCGCGCGGAGACCTGGAAGTCGATATCCATCACACTAATGAAGACATCGGGATCGCCCTCGGGCAAGCCCTGGCGAAGGCCCTGGGGAATAAAAAGGGGATACGCCGCTTCGGCTCATTCGCTGTCCCGATGGACGAAGCTCTCATCCGTGTCACTTTGGACATTTCCGGAAGACCATCGCTTTACGTGACAAAGGCCAAGGGTGTCCGTTTGTCCCGCCAGCCGAAGTACGCGTTCGAGGACGCTGTTGATTTCCTGCGTTCCTTCTGCCAGCACGCGGGTATCAATATGCACATCGGCGTACTCGCCGGGGAAGACACGCATCACATTATCGAAGGCCTGTTCAAAGGAATCGCAAAGACCCTGGACATGGCGACCTGTTTAGACCCTCGCGTCCGAGGGATCCCTTCGACCAAAGGAAAATTGTAATGACGGAGAACGGGGAACGGTCACCGGCTAACGAACTCCACAACCTCTTTGGTCATTTCCCATTCCCCGTTTCCCGTTCGCCGAGGTTTTTGGAATGATCGCCATCGTCGATTACGGCATGGGCAATCTCCGCAGTGTGTCCAAGTCCCTGGAATATCTGGGGGCCTCCTACAAACTTTGTTCCAAGGGAAATGACCTCGCTCGCGCCACAAAAGTGATCTTGCCCGGGGTCGGCGCTTTTGGGGATGCGATGAAGGAGCTCCAAGCTCGCGGTTTCGTCGGTCCGATCGGAGAGCTTGTCGCTCGTAAGATAAAGCTCATGGGCGTCTGTCTTGGCCTGCAACTTTTTTTTGAAAAAAGCGAGGAGAACCCCGGCGTCAAAGGTCTTGGGGTATTCAAGGGCACGGTCCGAAAATTCCGTTCCATGAACGTCAAGATCCCGCATATGGGATGGAATGATCTCAAGGTCCTTAAAGAACATCCTCTATTTGACGGGATCACGAGTGGAGAGTATTTCTATTTTGTGCACTCGTACTATGGAAAACCTGCAGCCAAAAATCTGACGCTTGCCTCCTGCAAATACGGCCAGGAGGATTTTTCCGCTGTGATCGGCAACCAAAACGTTTTTGCGACCCAGTTCCATCCTGAGAAAAGCCAGGAAGCGGGCCTGCGCATTCTTAAGAACTTCATCCGGTGGTAATAGCATGAACCTCTATCCCGCGATCGATATTTATCAGGGAAAAGTCGTCCGGCTCACGCAGGGTGACTATAATTCTTGTACCGTCTATTCAAAAGATCCGGCGGCAACCGCCAAGATCTGGGAGCAAGAGGGCGCCCGGTGGATCCATGTCGTGGATCTCGAAGGTGCCAAAACCGGCATGCTCACAAGCGAAGCTTCGCTGGCCGCCATATGCCGGGGTGTCAAAGCCAAGATCCAGTTTGGCGGGGGGCTGCGCAATATGCAGGACATCTCAAAAGTCCTCGCGATGGGCGTCTCGCGCGTCGTGCTTGGAACTAAAGCGCTCGACAAAACCTTCCTGGAAAAGGTGCTCTTGGAATTCAAAGAAAAGATCGCCGTAGGAATGGATGTGCGTCGCGATCAAGTGAAAACGGCCGGGTGGATGCGACACGGAGACATCACGCTCCAGGAGGCTCTGAAACTTTTCGACCAGCTCGGCGTCGCAACTTTGATCTACACCGACATTGAAAAGGACGGCGTCCTCCAAGGACCCAATTGGGAGCAGCTTTCGATTGTGCTCGCCAGCACCAAGTCGAGAGTCATTTTGTCGGGGGGGATCAGTCAAATTTCTGACATCGAAAAGTGCCGGACCATCCAATCTGCGAACTTTGAGGGCGTGATCATCGGTAAGGCGCTTTACGACAAACGCTTCCAGTTGTCCGAGGCCGTGCGTCTCACGGCATAAAGGGAGAAAATTGCATTAAATTAAAATTTAGGGGTTTGCGGTATTAGCACTGCCCAAATCTTTATTTCTTTTTACAGAGGATGACTTGGGCTGCGCTTGTTATCCCTCAAATATTTATTTGAGAACAAGTGCTGTTAACCCCTTAAATCGAATGGAGAACGGTCCTTATGGAAAACCTCACGAACCTTTGGAATATGGTCCTCACCCAGCGCGCCTGGTCCTGGACCGTGATCGGTATCGGGTATCTCCTTGTCTTCCTTTTGGTGAGAAGTTTTTTTCTTCGCGGACTCATCAAACGCGCCCGGTCCCTCAACTCCAAGTGGTATCATGAGATCAAAAAGGTCTACATGAAAAAGTGCATCGCAGGATGGATCCTGTTCCTCGTCTCATTCCTGATCCTGATATTTTTTTGGCAGACCGCGGACCTGAAACAGGCCTCGCTCTATGAGGTCGGCATGGTCTTCCTGATCATTCTGGCCGTTCTCTTCGCCATCATATCCCATCTGATCGCGTTCGGCGCTTCCGCCATCTATGTTCTCAAGCAGATCGAGGCCATAGATGCCGGAAGCGCCGATCGCGGTGAGGTGCTAGATGATGGCGGAGAGGACGGCCAGATAGTGGGGTTCCTGCACGGGCGCGTTGCGCGCGATCAGGTCCAACTCGGTGATGGCGCCAAGCAATACGCCCTCGTCATCCACGACCGGCACGCCGCTGATGTGGTGTTCGAGCATGACGCGCGCCACGGACCGGATGTCGGTGTCGGGGCGCACGGTGATGGCGGGAC
>CAZPCF010000221.1:0-3392 GCA_964585045.1 uncultured bacterium | reverse complement strand
TTGAGATCTCCCGCGGCAACCGGCGTGGTGGATCTCAATCCGGATAAGGTGACCCTCGTGCTCAAGGGATCCAAGCTCTACCTCGAAAAGCTCGCCCCCGAGACCTTGCTGGCTTATGTGGATCTCGCGGATCTGAAAAAAGGGGATTATGACCTTTCACTACAAATTGTTCTGCCTGAGAACGTGAGCCTGAAGGACAAAGAGCCGATCAAGATCAAGGCAGCGATCCGGTCTCTCACCAATTGATCTCTTTATGATCGCCCGCATGTTTTCCAAAAAACTCGGTGTCAATATCGATCATATTGCGACCTTGCGCCAGGCGCGCCTCGGGCAAGAACCTTCCGTCCTGGAGGCCGCACTCGAGGCCGAACAAGGCGGGGCGGATAGCATTACGGTCCATCTGCGCGAGGATCGCCGGCATATCCAGGACGCGGACGTTTTCGAGCTCATGGAAAAGATCTATGTTCCTCTCAATCTCGAGATGTCCGTCTCACCCGAGATCCTCAAACTCGCGCTCAAAGTCCGTCCGGAAAAAGCTTGCCTGGTCCCCGAAAAACGGAAGGAACTGACGACCGAAGGAGGTCTGGACCTTTTTTCGAAAAGGAATCCTCTGATCCGGACGATCGATGCGCTTTTGGCGGAAAAAGTCGAGGTCAGCCTTTTTATCGATCCGGTTGAAAATCAAGTGCGGGAAGCCGCCCGGCTTGGCGCGTACGCGATTGAGATCCACACAGGGTCCTATGCGAATGCCGCGGGCAAGAAAAAAGAAAGAGAACTTTCTCGCGTTCGTGAGTCTGCACGGTTGGGCCAGGCACTCGGGCTTCATGTTCATGCCGGACACGGCCTCAATTATGAGAATATTTTCCCGTTGCTTTCGGTGCCGGAGATCATCGAGTTCAATATCGGTCACTCTATTATCAGTCGTGCCGTATTCGTGGGGCTGGCCAAAGCTGTCCAGGAAATGAAGAAAATAATTCAGACTTGAGACTAAAGACCGAAGACCAGTCTCGAGTCGCATGTCTCCGGTCTCTGGGCCGATTTCAAACGATGAATATTCAAAAGCTTTGTCAAAAACTTAGACGTCCTGCTACTGCCCATAAGGGTAATTTCGGCCGCGTCTTTATCCTCGCGGGATCCCGCGGCATGACGGGGGCAGCGCATTTGGTGGGTATGGCCGCCTTGCGGTCCGGGGCTGGACTTGTAACGATCGGCATCCCGGATGCCGTCTACCTCGTCATCGCCAAGCGCGAGTCCGAACTAATGATCCGGCCATTCCCTTCTACCCGTAAAGGGACACTTTCTCTACGAGGTTTTTCCGAGATCAAACGGTTTTGCGCCACGCAGGACGTGCTCGCGATCGGTCCCGGACTTTCCCAGCATATCACCACACAAAAACTTATCCGCAAAGTCCTCCAGACAACGGAACTTCCACTTGTGGTCGATGCGGACGGGCTTAATGCTTTGAAGGGGCACCGCAAGGTTCTAGATGCTTGCCGAGGCCGCGCGGTTCTTACGCCGCATCCGGGGGAATTTGTGCGCGTTTTTGGCGGTAAACTTGATAATTCGGATACGTTGAGAAAAAAACGGGCATTGGATGCGGCACGAAAATGTGGGGCGGTGATCGTTCTCAAAGGAAATCATACGGTCATCGCAACGCCGGGAGGAGATTGTTATATCAACACGACAGGCAATCCCGGTATGGCGACCGCGGGTTCGGGAGATGTGCTCACCGGAATGATCGCGGCGCTTATGGGGCAAGGGCTGCCGTATTTTGAGGCGGCGTGTCTGGGGGTCTATGTTCATGGATTGGCCGGAGATCTTGCAGCAAAAAAAGTCGGGCAGGTCAGTCTGGCGGCCGGCGATATTCTCCGCTTTCTTCCGGACATCTTCAAAACACTCATTCCTTCCTGATCTTTTGGCATGAATCCTTTCGATGCTTATAAAAACTGCACACTTTGTCCGAGAGATTGCAAAGTCGACCGCACGAAAGGTTCGCTAGGGTTTTGCGGAGAGAGTGCAGCTTGCCGCGTTTCTTTTATAGGGCCTCATTTCGGAGAAGAGCCCTCTTTTACGGGGGCCAAAGGTTCCGGCACGATCTTCTTTAGCGGTTGTTCCAGCCAATGTTTTTTTTGCCAGAACTATCAGATCTCGATCCAGCATGATGGCCGCACGATCATGCCCGCGGAGTTTCTTTCCGAGGTCCGGGCGCTTCTTCTCAAAAAGGTCCATAACCTGAACTTCGTAACACCCGACCATTTTTGGCCCCACATCCAGTCGCTTTGCCGCGCACTTCGGGAAGAAGGGATCAAAGTCCCCAGGCTCTTCAACTGTTCCGGATATCAAGAACAGGAAAGGGTGGGAGAATACGCCCAAGAGATGGATATTTTCCTTCCGGATTTCAAATTCGCCGAACCTGAACTTGCGAAGATGTGCATGGGGGACGCACGCTACCCTGGGATCGCTTTGGAAGCGATCCGGGAGATGGTGAAACTCAAAGGCTTTTTGGAACCCTGGGATACTACGGGGCTACAGACCGCCAGCCGCGGAGTTCTTGTCCGTCATCTGGTTTTGCCGGGGTATGTCGAGAATAGCCTGAAGGTCTTGGGGCTTCTCCACAGGGAATTTGGTCCCGGGCTCCCGCTTTCGGTCATGAGTCAATTCCAGCCAGCCCCAGGGTGCTTCCAGCGGGAAAAGCTCGCGAGAGTCCTCAACTTTGAAGAATACGATCAAGTCCTGGATCTCGTAGAGAAGCTCGGGTTCGAGAAAGTCTACATGCAGAACCTTAAAGAAGAGACCGCTTTTTTACCGGATTTTAGAGATCCTGAGGATCCATTCCCCGGGAACCGCTGGCTTAAAAATAAGCCCTAGCTCAACGCGCAAAGCGCAATGGGCAACGTAAAAACTATTTTTCTCGTTGTGCGTTGAGCGTTGTGTGTTGTGCCGAAAGAGTTATATAATGCATCCGTACCCTATGGCTACTATAACAAAAGCAGTTACACTATCCCCGTCGGCGCTAAACCTTTTTAAGGACTGCCCGCGGTGTTTCTGGCTCGAGAAGGTCAAGAATATCAAGCGGCCGCGCGGCATTTTTCCTTCTCTTCCGGGCGGCATGGACCGTGTGATCAAGACCTATTTCGACACCTTCCGGGTCAAAGGGATACTTCCTCCGGAGCTTCGCATCGACGCGTTCAATGGTATTCATCTTTTTAACGATCAGGCCAAGCTTGAAGACTGGCGCGCCTGGCGGACCGGGCTTCAATATCATGAGAATGGGTCGATTCTTTCGGGCATGCTCGATGATCTGCTCGTTAAAAAGGATACTTACATCCCCTTCGATTACAAGACCAAAGGGTCTCCCACGAATGAAGAGGACGCGACCAAATATTATCAGA
>CAZPCF010000220.1:0-3407 GCA_964585045.1 uncultured bacterium | reverse complement strand
CATCGAAGAGAACATCCTTGCCGGCCCGTGTAAGTTCATCATAAATCTTTTCAGCCACAGTACGAACCACGTTATCCGAGTGATTTACGGTGATGATCTCCACCGCGAACGGCGCGATGGCCTCGGGCCACTGAATGCCTTTCAGATCGTGATGTTGTTCGATCGAGGCCGCGAGAATGCGGTTCACGCCGATCCCGTAACAACCCATGATCGCGGGTTTGCGCTCGCCCTTTTCATCCAGGAAGTGGGCGCCGATGGATTCCGAGTAGCGCGTCCCGAGTTTGAAGATATGGCCGATCTCCATGCTGGTCGTAAGAACGAGTTTGCTTTTGCCGTCCGGCGCGAGGTCCCCGTCCTTCACGAAACGGATGTCACCCGTGGCTGTGGGGGTAAAATCCCGGCCGATCGTCACGCCTTTTATATGCTTGTCCTTTTGATTCGCGCCCGTCACCGCGTCCGCGATCCCAAGAATATCCCAATCCGCATAGACCGGGATCTTGAGGCCCACGGGACCCGAAAATCCGACCGGAGCGCCTGTGGCCTCCAGAATCTCGTGCCCGTCCGCCTGACGGAGGTCTTTGGCCCCGGCAAGTTTCCGGAGCTTTCCCTCGTTCACTTCGCTATCCCCCGTCACAAGCGCTGCGGCCGGTTTTCCGTCTACTATATAGATAAGCGTCTTGATCATGTGCGAGGCCTGGACCTTGTAACGGTGCGAGATCTCTTCGATGGTTCTTAAATTGGGGGTATCAAAGGGCTCGGGACCCGGGACTTGGGCCTTGGGAGTTTTAAGATGAGGATCTCCGCGCTCCGCGATGTCCTGGCTTGCGAGATAACCGCCTTCGGAACTTGCGACACGGTCTTCCCCATACGGACAGATGACCATGAATTCCTGGCTCATCTTGCCGCCCATCACCCCTGTGTCCGCGTTCACGACCTGGAAGTTCAGACCGCAGCGTGTGAAGATGCGATTGTACGCTTCGTACATTTTCTGATAATGCACATCCAGGCCCTTTTCATCGGTATCAAAACTGTAAGCATCCTTCATGATGAATTCCTTGGTGCGGATCACTCCAAAACGCGGCCGGGCCTCATCGCGGAACTTGGTCTGGATCTGATAGAGATTAAGCGGCAGATCCCGGAAGGATTTGATGCTGGTACCCACGAGCTCCGTGATCACTTCTTCATGCGTGGGGCCGAGCACAAATTCGTGACCCGAGCGGTTCTTGAAAGCGATCTTGTCATCCCCCAATGTTTCATAGCGGCCGGATCTTTTCCAGATCTCGGCCGGGTGGAGCGCGGGCAAAAGGACCTCAGAGGCCCCGGCACGGTTCATCTCCTCGCGGATGATCCTGATGATCTTTTGGAGCACGCGGAAGCCGAGAGGCAGGTAACTGTAAACCCCGGAGGAAAGCTGGCGGATCAATCCGGCCCGGAGCGCAAGCTGGTGGCTGATGGCCTCGGCGTCTTTGGGGATATTCCGGAGACTCGGAATCAGGGTCTGTGTCCAACGCATTTTATTCGTGCCTCGTATGTTGTATGTCGTATGTCGCTGTCATCCCCGAATGCTTTTATCGGGGATCCACGTTACTGGATTCCCGCTTCCGCGGGAATGACAAGTTGAGGAAAACAGCCTGCCATTTTTTTTTATTTCAAACGAAAAAGCTTTTTAAGTTTTCCGAAAATCGAAGGATTTATGAAACTAAAATAGAGCACAAATGTTATTAATAACAAACTTCCGACTTTGATCCGCTCTTGCCATATTAGAAGAAAAAACTTTTTAAGTTTATCGAGAATCGAAAGATTCACGACATCATTATAAAGCACGAACACCATGAGCGCCATGAGCAGGAAGAACCCGCCGGTCGTGATCCGCTCCTGCCATACCGGGCTGATGCGCTTGCGCGTCACAAGTTCGATCAGAAGAAATACCAGATGCCCCCCATCCAGCGCCGGGAGCGGCAAGAGATTGATCACCGCAAGCGATACGCTCAGGATCGCCAAAAGCTGCAGGAGTGTCGCGATCCCCGCCTTGGCGGCCTGCCCGCTCACCTGAATGATCCCCAACGGCCCCATCAGGTTCTTGGGCGATAATTGTCCCGTGATCAGATAAAAAATGGCCTTATGCGTCAGCACCGTGTGAAAGACCTCAAGGTCCCAGGCCTTCGCAAGTGCCGGCAGAGGAGCGTAGCGCTCGGACACGTAAGTATTCGGATCCGGCGTGATCCCCACGCGTTTCATCCGCATGGTCTTGCCGAAAAGATCCTTCACATTTTCGATCTTAGGCCTGATCTGGACGATCAAAAGTTCCGGCCGTGCGTTCGCGCGCGGCCGTTCGACGTTCAGTTTGATCATCGTGCCGGGCGCTTCATCGAACTGTTCAAGAATGTCCTTCCAGTTCGCGACCGCCTTATCATCCACTTTCAGGATCTTATCATTCACTTTGAGAAGACTGGCCTCGGCAGGATATCCCTTCACGAAACCGCCGACCACAGTTCCCGGCATGGGACGCCCCATCATAAAAACGGCCCAGAACACTACGAACGCCAACACATAATTCATCGCCACACCGGACATGACAATAAAGATCCGTGAAAGAACGGGCGCCGCGAGGAAATCCCCCGGCTTCGGTCCTTCCGGCCCGACCTTGGACGCTTCCTCTCCGGCGGGGCTTACAAAACCGCCTAATGGAAAAGCCGAAATGGAGAATCGCGTCTCGCCGGACTGCCAGTGGATCAGTTCCGGACCGAACCCGATCGAAAATTTCTCGACACGGACTTTGGAAAGACGGCAGGCAATAAAGTGCCCGAACTCGTGGACAATAATGAGCACGCCGAAAACGATCAGCGCCGGTAAAATTGAAATCAGGGAATTCATGTAAGGTTCTCCGCGGTCTCTCGTGCCCAGGCATCCGCCGCAAAGATATCGGCCAGGACCGGTTTATGGACCAGGCGGTGTAAGCGCATGGTTTTTTCAATGATCTTCGGTATCCCGGAAAATCCGATGCGCCGGCCGAGAAATGCTTCGACGGCTATTTCATTCGCCGCGTTCAAAACGGCCGGCATCGTCCCGCCGATCTTGCTTGCGGTATAGCCAAGGTCCAGGCACGGAAAACGTTTCCGGTCGGGCTTCTCAAAATGAAGCGCCGCCAGATGCGTCAGGTCAAGGCGCGGCAGAGAGTCGGGAAGCCTCTCGGGATAGCTCAGGGCGTACTGGATCGGAAGCCGCATATCGGTCACACCGAGATGCGCAAAATGCGAACCGTCCACGAACTCCACAAGCGCGTGCACGATCGCCTCGGGATGGACCAGGACGTCAATCTTTGCGGCGGGTACCTGAAAAAGATTCGCGGCCTCGATCACCTCAAGGCCCTTGTTCATCATCGTCGCGGAATCGACCGTGATCTTGGG
>CAZPCF010000219.1:0-3414 GCA_964585045.1 uncultured bacterium | reverse complement strand
TTGGGGCAATCCTTGTCAACCGTTTAGGTAAAGAATGCAAGACAAGGATAGTCCCAATACCTGTCAATTTCAGAGAGTCTGAAATTGGGGCAATCCTTGTCAACCGTTTAGGTAAAGAATGCAAGACAAGGATAGTCCCGATACCTGTCAATTTCAGGGGGCTTGAAAAGGAGGCAACACGGGGCGTCTTCGACACCCTTTGGGACTGTCCTTGTCAACCATTTAAGAAATAGTTTTAAGACAAGGACAGACGGACGGGACGGGGACCAAGGTAAAACGCTCTCGAGAGTCCTACTTTACCACTCCTGAACGCTTTCCGGATCCGCGTAGTCATTGACCTTAGTCTCGAGCCAATGATTATACGCATAATCCAACACACGGAATTTATCGACAGGATCCATAGTCAGCAACCGGACTCCCTGGTCGTAGCCCTGATCCGTTCCCTCGGAGGTCCTCGACCACATGACCACCCCGGAGCTGAAAATGGGCTTCGGATCATCGGGGATCGTAATCTCCAGATCCAACAGAGTCCCTTCCGGAAGCGACTTGTCTGAATTGACTTTCAGGCCTTCGCTGCAAATGTCCCGGCTCAACCCGATGCCCTTAACGGAGGTAGATTCGGTTCCGGTGAACTTCACGCTCATATACGCATCAAAGCGCTTGAACCTGCGCTTATCTCTTTCCATCGCTTCCTCCTTTACTTTTTTTAGCACTCGCAATTACCGGAAAAAGCCTGACTTTCCGTTGGTTAAGTATCGACTTCTTCATAGGTTTAGTTGATCAAAAACACCGTCAGCTAGAGGAAAAGTAACACATGGATCTGGATTTTACAAGGGGGCGAGGCGATTTTTTTGACAAAAAACAACCCCTCGGATCTTCGGGATCTACGTGCCGACGGGACCAAGGAGAAGGAGGGCTCGAAATGACATAACCCCTTATAAATGAATGGGTTATCGAAAATTGACGAACTGGACCGGAAGAGTCAGAGGTGCGGTCCGAAGGTGCTGAATCACGGATTGAAGATCATCTTTACTCTTGGAGGAGACCCGGATCTCATCCCCCTGAATGGCAGCCTGAACCTTCACAGGGAGGTCCTTGATGATCTTCACGATCTCCTTGGCCTTCTCCTGGGGGATCCCCTGCGTAAGGGTCACTTCCTGCCGGAGGCAGCCGTCAAAGGCCTTCTCCGGATCTTTAAAATCGAGCGCTTTCTGGGAAATTTTACGGCTGGCAACCCTCGTCTTGAGAATATCCTGAAGATTCCGCAACTTCATATCATCATCCGCAATAAGGCGTATTTTTTTCTCTTTCTCATCCTTGAGGAATTCCACGGAGCTTTTACTTCCTTTGAAATCGAAACGGGTCTGAAGCTCTTTTTTCGCCTGATTGACGGCGTTGTCGACTTCCTGAAGATCGATCTGGGAGACGATATCGAAGGAGGACAGTTGGGCCATCGGTCAAAAACCGGCTAAGGTTTCTTTGAGGGTGGAGTGATGAAAGCTCTCAAACGCTTACGGGAAGACTCGTCCAGGTCCAGGAACTCAAGGCCTGTATCGAAATTCTTTTTGGCAGATTTCCGGTCCTGGCTCGGGATCGCCCATACGCTACGCCCTATGCACTGGACCGGAGGCTCGCCGTCCTTAAGTTCCAGACTGATCTTGCAACGTTCGAACCGCTCCAAAGGCTCGGGAAGCATGACCGAGACGCCGCCCATCCCAACATCTTCGGTGCTTGCGGTAAAGGCCTTCGGCTTGCCCACCGGCTGGATCGCTACCTCACAGGTCAGATGGAGCCTCGGAAATTTCCGTTTATTGAAACCATCCCAAAGGGAGTTCATGACCGGTTTGTCCTGACAAAAGCATCTTGAAAGGGCCGAGCGACCTCCTGCTCTCGGAACTTCAAAAGCTGGGACTGGGCTTCAGCCGCAGTGCGAAATCCTCCGATAAAAACCACGTAAAAAACCCCGCCATTAGGCCGCGCGCTCTCCTTCACAAAAGCACGGAACCCCGAGCCCTTTAAGGTTTTTACGATCGAATCGGCGTCCTGGGAGGACGGATAGGTCACGACCTGGATCACGTAAGATCCGGTCATCGGGATCGCGGCCGCTGCGCTGCTCGTCTCGGAAGCACGCACTTTTGGGGGCCTGACAGGAGCCGGGGTGATAACCACGGGACGTTCAGCCACAGGCTGAGCAGGAGCGACCGCAACCACGGTATCCTGGATTTTCATAGAAACCGATTCGCCGGGGATCTTGTACCGGACGCGCATCGCTTCTTCCCGTTGAGAATTAAGTGCATTCACTCCCCAAAAAAGAAGGAAAACAACAAGGGCTGCGGCTCCCCAATAAAAAATCCGGCGGATGACCACCTGTTTGGGGTCTAAAAAAAATTTGATCCATTCGCCCGTTTTTTCAAAAAACCCTTTTAGTAGATCCAGGAACGCGGCCCACTTATTTTCCTGGGGACGGTTGTAACGAAAACGAGCGTAGGGATCCGGACCCGAGGGCATCGAAGCGGGTTTTTTTTCAAAATCTTGAAGCGGAACATAGCGCGGTACAGAATCGGCCGGCTTTTGTTCCGGAGTGACCTGACGCGGAGAAAGACTCTGTTCGGACAGCGCGTCTTTTTGTACGCGAAAAAGATCGAGGTCCGCATCCTTCTCGGGAGAAGATTCCTTTGGAGCGAACGGCGCCGGCGCAGGCTCCTTGAAATGCTCCCGATCCCCGATCACAGGATGAGAGGCCGGATCAAAAAACTCGCCATAAAGCTTTTTTTGGATCTCGGATTCCGAAAGAACCGACGAGGGCGCGTCGGTATTTTTCTTCTTGTTGAAAAGCCCCACGCTAAGCTCTCCCCTTTGCGGCATGAACATCGTCGCGAAGACTCAGCGACAGCTTGATGAGTTCAATGGGCCCCAAAACAACATGCGCACGTTGAATGAAACCGTTCTTACGACAAAGATCGATCGCCCCCGACATCTTGGAGGTGGTTTTAAAAACGACCTCTTCGTAGCCCACCTCGCGGCAAAACTCGAGCGCACGATCGATCAACCGCTTGCCGATCTTCAGATTACGATGTGTTGGCGCCACGAACAAACGGCGGAGCAATGCGACCCGGTCATCCTCTTTTTTGATCGCGACAGTTCCGACCACCTTGTGTGATCTATCATCCACAGCCACAAAGAACGCCTCACCGATCCCGCCGTAGGCTTTTTCAATGCATTCAACATCCTCGGTCGGATAGGCGTGTTTAGCATCATGGAACTCGCTGTCCATAATACTGCTGATGAGATCGACTACTGCCGCATCGTCCTCTTGCATGGATCTTCGGATCGTGATCATATAGGGATCAGTTTGGCCCCGTTAAGCTTTTTTGGAATCGCCGGCTGGTTTCCCGGCAGCCTTACCTGCGGCAG
>CAZPCF010000218.1:0-3417 GCA_964585045.1 uncultured bacterium | reverse complement strand
CGATGTTCATGGCCAACGCCGGCGGTGCCTGGGACAATGCCAAGAAAGTCGTCGAGGTCGACCTTAAAGAGAAGAACACGCCTCTTCATGACGCAACCGTCATTGGCGACACGGTGGGAGATCCCTTCAAGGATACTACTTCGGTGTCCCTCAACCCGATCATCAAGTTCTCGACTCTCTTCGGCATGCTTGCCGTCGAGATCGCGATCAACATGAACCCGGCAACGACGCGCATCAGCGGGGCGGTCTTTCTCATCGCGGGAATGTTCTTCGTCCGGAGATCCTTTTACAAGATGCGGATCCCGAAACTGGAGATCCCGGAGGGGGCAAAAGCCTGATCTTCTAGAAAACTTCGATAAAAAAGCGCCCCCGCGCTTTTTTGCCTGTTTGTCGGCAGACAGGCAAAAGTAAGAGCGGGGGCGCTTTTTTTTACAAATGAAGGTCGTTCCCGGAGGGTCAGGAGCCCAGGCTTATCTCCCCTGCCTTTGGCGGCCAAATCATGGACGCGATCACCGAAAGCACTAAGATAAAGAATATGCCCCCAAGAGCCGCCGCGGTCGGCACATGGACATAGCGCGAAATGAGCATTTTGACACCGATCAGCACCAGGATCAGCGAAAGCCCGTAATGAAGGTAGTGGAACAGCTTCATCAGCTGCGCAAGGGCAAAATAAAGCGCCCGGAGCCCCAGGATCGCAAAAATATTGGATGTGTAGACAATAAAAAGATCCCGGGAAATGGCGATGATCGCGGGGATCGAGTCTACAGCAAAGACAATGTCCGTCGACTCCACAACCAATAGAATAACTACAAGGGGGGTCGCGAAGAGCGCTCCGTTAAGGCGAATAAAAAATTTACCTTCATGGTAGTCGTTGGTAAATGGGAAAAACCGTCTGAATATTTTCACAAAAACGTTCTTCTCCGGCTCCACCTTTTTATCCTTTTCAAACGCCAGTTTAGCGCCAGTCCAGATCAGGATCACGCCGAACACATAGATCATCCAGGCAAAATAGTGTAAAAGTCCCAGGCCAAAAACAATGAAAATCGCCCGTGAGACCAACGCTCCCATGATCCCCCAAAAAAGGATCTTGTGCTGGAACCGAGCCGGCAGGTTGAAGTACTTGAAGATAAGAAGAAAAACAAAAAGATTATCAATACTGAGCGACTTTTCGAGAAGGTACCCTGCCAGGAACTGGAGGGCCATCTCCTTCCCTTTGACATGAAAGACCCACAAGTTAAACAGAAGCGCGACAGCGATCCAAACGGCGCTCCACAGGAGGGCTTCCCTCATCTTGACTTCATGGGCCTTTCGATGGAACACTCCAAGGTCCAAAGCCAGGAGGACAAGAACAATGGCACCGAAAGCCGACCACAACATCACGTCAGACATCGCCAACCATTCTGTGAAGTTAATTTTGTTTGCGGTTCGAAATAAGGGCTTATTTAATCAGAAAAAACATCTTTTGGGAACCTTAAACGAAAAATGGGCCGGTCCCTTCGGGCCGGCCCATTCGTTCAATACTCATCCTATGATGCCAATCTGCAACGCCGACGGGATTAGCTTACTGGTTCGGACCGCAGATTAGCCCGCCCACTTCCGAAGAAGCAGGTTCACCCCATCCAACATCTCCCGTTCCCACAAAAAAAAGGATTCGGCGATCATGCCCCCGCCCTAAGAATCAGGCGAGGCTCGCCCCAAAGGGGCGGCCTGCCCTCACGGACAGGAAGCAGGTCTTACATCTTTGCTTCTTCCAACTCTTCTTTCTCTTCCGCTTCGATATCCTTTATTTCTTCTTTCGCTTCTTCTTTCACTTCCTTAATCTCTTCCTTTGCTTCGGCCTTGATGTCCTTCGCGGTCGCTGGAGCGTAGAGCTCATCTACCTCGACGGCCTCGCCAACAACATCACCGGTCTCCATATCTTCCGCTACAACTACCGTTTCATCAACAGCAACGGGGTCAGCGGCAAATGCAAAAGCCGGGCAAAGCATTGCCATAACAACCAAAAGACTCATTATTAATTTGCTCTTCATGTCCTTAAATCTCCTTTTTATGCTGCTTTTTTGCGACACAGCCCAGGAACTTCTTGGGTTTTTGTAAGGTGATACCCGAACCCTCGCCCAAAAGATTTCCCTGATCTTCAGGGGGTATAAAAAAACGTCTAAAAGTTCCGAGCAACACCTCCGCTTGCAGGCCATGACTCAGAGCCAAAGACGTTTATCGCTATTTCCCGCGCCACCGGAAAACTCAGAAGCCCCCCGATGCTATCCCCCAGGCCCCTTCGGGTTCCACCTCACTGTATTGTTATCTACCCATACGAGGAGAGTGTACGTCGGAAAACGTTTCCTGTCAAATAGGTGTATTTTTTAAAAAATCATGCGCACAAAGGAGTTTCACTGAGATGAAAGGGGCCCCTAATCGCGCAACCTGTTGGTGATAAAAGAGATATGAAATTTCAAATCCTTCTTTTATCCGAAACCCAGAATTCCATTCTCCTGTTGAGCATGAGCCGGGTCTGGGCATCCAAAGCAGGCGTCGCGCTCAGAAAAACAAGGATGAAGGGGACGAGGAACCACTCCAAACCATGGATCAGAGTCCAAAAGAGCGAGAATTTTTTCTTCTTCTTAGGAAGGAGCCAAAGGCTCATGATGATGGTCCCCAAAAGGGCGATCGTGGAAAGCCCAAAGATGGCCTGGGTGAACCGGCCGGCATTGTAATAGAGGACGGTGTTCGAAAATTCATTGCCGGCAGAGATCGCAGGAAGCCATCCGACAAAAGTCAGCAAGAACGGCAGGATCGCCCAGGTGATCTGGCCCTCAAAAAGCTTGAAGCCGTGCCGGAGTTTGTTGTAAAAGGATATTTTTTTATTCGCAAGGAACCCGCGCATCACAAGCGGGAAATTCTCCACGCCCCACGCCCACCGCCTTTTTTGTTTGTACAGGCTCCCCACGGTCCCCCACCAGGAACCCGCGTCCACGATATCCATGGACAGGGTTATCGGCATCGGGACGACCTGATATTGTCCGTCGAAATAGAGATAGGATTTCCAAAAGATCCCGGAATCTTCCGAGATCATGTCTGTCGACCAATACCCCACTTCCACGAGCGCTTTAAAGCTCATACTATGACTTGAAAAGGTCACAAGTCTTTCCGGATCTGTGGTTTCGATCAATTGAAAAAAAGAAGAACCGGTCTCGATCACACGCGCGAATCCCGGCACTTCCCAGATGTTGTTATGGAAAACAGGGATGGGCTGGAAACTCGCCCGGTGCCGGTCAGAGCAATTCATAAAACAATAGGTCAGACAAGCAAAGTAATCGGGGCTCACCACCGTATCCGCATCAAAACAAGAGACGATCACGTTTTCGAACGGGATCTTGTTCTCTTCAAAATACCTGGCAGCGGCCCTTGCGGCATAAC
>CAZPCF010000217.1:0-3418 GCA_964585045.1 uncultured bacterium | reverse complement strand
CGACCCTTCCTTCCGGGGTGGTGATGGTCTTTTGCCCGATCAGTGTGGTCGGCGCCATCTGTCCCCCCGTCATTCCATACACAGCGTTGTTGATGAAGAACATGGAGATATTTTCGCCCCGATTGGCGCAATGGATCGTCTCCGCCAGTCCTATCGAAAGCAGGTCCCCGTCCCCCCCGTAGCCAAAAACGATCTTTTCGGGCTGCATCCGCTTGATCCCCGTAGCAACGGCCGGGATCCTGCCATGAGGGCACTCGATAATATCGCAATTAAAATAGTCGTAGAGAAGCACCGCGCAACCCACGGGCGCGGTCCCGATCGTCCGTTCACGGATCCCCAGCTCATCCATGACCTCCCCGATCAGACGCTGCGCGATCGTGTGGCCGCAGACCGGACAATAATGCATCCGCCCGGGTCTGATCGTTCTCTCGTCGGCGTTCATAGCTTCGCGACCTCCATCACCTTGGCAAGGAGTTCCTTCGGCTTGGGATACCACCCGCCCCCACGCCCCAAAAATTCGATCTTGGGATCCACTTCCGTTGCGGGAATCCTCGCAAGACGCACATCCTCGATCATTTGTCCCTGGCTCATTTCAACCACCAGGAGCTTCCGGCAACGAGCCGCGAGCTTCCTGAGCTCCAGGACGGGAAAGGGCCAAAGTGTAATGGGCCGGAAGAGTCCGACCTTCACGCCGGATTCCCTGGCCCGTTTGACGGCCCAATGGGCGATCCTCGCGGGTGTTCCGTAAGCGATCACAGCGATCTCGGCATCTTTCGCGTCGTGCGTTTCAGAAAGCTGAAGTTCTTGGGTGATCCGGTCATATTTCGCCCTAAGCTCTACGTTTTTTTCCTCCAAGGCGTCCTTTTCCTTGAGAAAGAGGGTGCGGATCACGTTGGGTTTCCGGCCTTCGCATCCCGTGAGAGCCCATTCTTTCGGAACGGGTTTTTGTTTTGCCGGCTCCCGGAACTCGATCGCCTCGGCCATCTGGCCCAAGATACCGTCCGCCAGGAGCATCACGGGATTGCGATAGTGGTCCCCGAGTTCAAAGGCCCGGATCGTGAGATCGTACATTTCCTGGACCGACCACGGGGCCAGCACGATCAGACGATAATCCCCGTGGCCGCCTCCTCGTGTCGCCTGGAAATAGTCCGCTTGAGCTCCCTGGATGTTGCCGAGGCCGGGGCCGCCCCGCATGATGTTGGCGATGAGACAAGGGATCTCAGCTGCGGCGAGATAGGAAATGGCTTCCTGCATCAGGCTGATCCCGGGGCTCGAAGAGGAGGTCATGGCCCGCGCGCCGGTCGAGGCCGCACCAAAGACCATATTGATCGCGGCGAGCTCCGACTCCGCCTGGACAAAAACCCCGTTGGCCTCCGGGAGGCGCTTGGCCAGGTATTCGCTCACCTCGTTCTGGGGTGTGATCGGATAGCCCGCGTAAAAGCGGCATCCGGCCCGGACCGCGGCCTCCGCCATCGCCACATTTCCCATCACAAGCGTTTTTTCGCGTTCCATAAAAGAAATTCTTTCCAAAACTCCGTTTACAGACAGGTGACTGTCACCTTTTGGGTGACTGTCACCTGTCTTTGTAACTTCTACGCCATTGTACAAAAAATCATGCCTAAATCAATCGCTATGAACGGATACGGTAAATGCTGACCGGGTAGCCGCCGCGCTTGCGCGGCAAGATGTCCTTCCAGAGAAAAGGACCTCCGGTCATGGTTTGCGGATCACGGACCGTCAGATCATTGAAGTCGCGAAAAGGCGAGAATGTCATAATGCGGTCCGCGTTCGCCCGGAGCGCTTGAAAAAAAGGATCTCCCTCCGGGCGGAGCGCATCGATCAAAAGAACATATTGAATGCCTTCTTCTTTCAGGACATCCATGTCAAAAGGGGCCAACGGCTCAGCAAACAGAAAACTGGGTTTTTCCAAATCATTGCTCAAAAAATGCAGCTCGTAGGCCGGCTGATACGGTTTTGACAACAGCGCGGCAAGGCGACGCATCCTCGCTTCAGATTGAAAACCTTCAGAAGCACGCGACATCTTTTCTTCAAGCTGTTGGGGAGAGAAAGCCAATCGAGGCATATAAAATGTCCCATCCAGGGCCAGCCGGCTCCCGGCCGGAATATTCGCTTCGACCCATTCTTTCGCGACCGTTCTGACATCCGGCGCTGACATCAGCCGGTCCCAATGGACCGTTTTGATGATCGAAGGCAAAACCACGAAGGGTATCAGGATCCAGAAAAGGAGCCGGGATCTCACCTGAAGTCTCATTAACACTTGCGCGGCCAGGATCAGCATGAAGGGAATGAGCAACAGGACATAGCGGTCATACGGCTGCCCGAAGCGGCAAAGAACGGCATAATAACCCAACACGAACAAGGCGATGGCTTGAGACCTCACATCCTTGCTTAAAAGCGCCCGGAAGACCCCCAGAAGCGCCAGAACGAGCATCGGCCAGCCTAATGCACCGACCAGTGAGTAGGTTAAATGATGGAACCACGGCAGACCACCGGTGTTCGCGGCGGATTGTTCCGCAAGCTCTTTAACGAAAAAAGCGTGGTCGAGGATCGCGTAGGGGTTCAGCAGGACAAAAGCCGCAACCGCCATAACGGCGGCAAGGAACCAGAAAACCAGCCACTGCTTCCATGGAACACGCCAGAGGCAGATCCAGAGATATGGGATCGCGAGAAAAACACCATTGTATTTGGTCGCCGTAGCGAGCCCGATCATGAAGCCGCTTAGGAGATGCCATTTCCAGGAGTGAGCCGAAACAATGGGTTTGTTTTCTTTGTCATTCCCGCATGCTTTAAGCGGGAATCTCCGCCAGACAGCGTCGGCGGATCCGTCCTCTGGCGGACAGGTCGTGGATCCCCGACAAGAACATTCGGGGATGACAGGTGATGCAATTTTCAAAATTACAAAAAAGCCAAGCAAGAGCACAAGGACGAGCGGAATGTCGGCATAGATATAGTGGGAGTCACGAACATGGAGAAAATTGACGGCGAGAAAGAAACTCGCCCACAAAGCCGTCCGTGCATCCTCAAACCGCTTCACAAGACGGAAAAGGACATAGACGGAAACGGTACCCAGAAATACACCGAAGACCAGGCGAGCGATCAAATAGAAAGAAGACGGATCAAAATAAAAGAGCTGTTCAAAATCCAGCACCGAGCGGAAAAGCCCCGCTCCCCAACCGGCCACGCAGTAGATCCCGTAACAAATAAAAAGCAGGTAGCTGACAAGCGGCGGGATATTAAAAAAGTGCGGGTTCAGATCCCCCATCCCGTAGGCCAGGGCATGGTTGACCACAATCGGTTCATCGGCGTGATAAAGAAATGGCAGGCCAAACTGGACACCCCATAGTCGCACGATAAAAGCCAGGACCAGGATCCCAAACAGGAGGATCGTTTCGCGGGA
>CAZPCF010000216.1:0-3451 GCA_964585045.1 uncultured bacterium | reverse complement strand
CGTTCCGAAGGTTACAGCCCCATCGCTCTGACAATTGAATACGGGCAGAGGCATTTCCGGGAAATTTCGGTCGCGCGCGCCCTGACCAAAATGCTTGTGATCCCACATTATTTTGCCGCGCTGAGCATGCCCTGGAAAGGGAGCGCCCTGCTGGATCCCAGGATCAAACTCCCCAAGGGCCGTGATGAGAAAACGATGTCGGGGGAGGTCCCGGTTACGTATGTGCCGGGACGGAACAGTGTGTTCCTGGCCATGGCCATGTCCTGCGCCGAGAAGGAAAAGGCGGAGGCGGTCTTCATCGGTGCCAATGTGTTGGACTACAGCGGCTATCCTGATTGCCGGCCGGAATATCTTCAAGCCTTCGGTGAAGCGATGAAGCGTGGTACCCAAGCCGGCGTTGAAGGCTGGAGGGTCGAGATCAAGGCCCCACTCATCAAGCTCACCAAAAAGGATATCGTCCTGTTGGGGCAGGAGCTTGGGGTTCCATTCGAAACGACCTGGTCCTGTTACGCCGGAGACGACAAGCCCTGCGGGGCTTGTGATGCCTGTATTTTACGCGCCAAAGGCTTCCGCGAAGCCGGGATCCCGGATCCGCTCCTCGCCGCATGAAATATCCTTTATCCTTGGAACGGGCACGGATCACTGAGATATTCTCATCGCTTCAGGGAGAAGGTCCGCGGATGGGCGAGCGGCATATCTTTATCCGGTTCGAAGCGTGCCATATGGCTTGCGCTTATTGTGATGAGACCGATAAAAAAGCCAGGGACATGTCGCTCGCGGACATTCTGACCGAAGTGACAAGACTGGAAAAAAGATCGGGGCCGCATACCTGCGTGAGCCTCACGGGCGGTGAGCCGCTTCTTTGTGCGGATTTCTTAGAACTTCTTTGTCCGGCACTCAAAAAAAGAAAATTCCGCGTTCTTTTGGAAACGAGCGGTGTTTTGTGGCGAGAGCTCTCACGGGTTATCGGGGTTTGTGATGTTATTGCCATGGACCTGAAGCTGCCGAGCGTGACGCGGCAAAAAGAATTTCTTGAAGAGCACAGGAAATTTCTTGGGCTCGTGAAGAGAAAAGAGCTGTATATTAAGGTGGTGATCTCTAAGAACGTGGGCCTGCGCGAATATGACAAACATCTTCGCATGGTCGCGCGAGTGGCGCCTCGGGCGCCTGTTTTTTTGCAGCCGGTGAGCGGTGGCAAAAGAGGTTATCCCGATCCCGTGCTCATGCGGTTTCTGGACAAGTTGCAACGAACCGGGGCGAAGCGGCTTCCCGATGTCCGTGTCGGGATCCAGCTCCACAAACTTATGCACATCCGCTAGGGGGGGAATATCGTGAGGGTCGACAAAAGAAAAAGTGACGAACTTCGCAAAGTCAGTATTCGCACTAAATATCTCAAGAACGCTCACGGCTCCTGCATGATCGAAATGGGGGACACCAAAGTGGTGTGCTCGGCGACGGTCGAGGAAAAAGTGCCGTTCTTTTGCAAAAATGAGGGAAAGGGCTGGATCACGGCGGAATACGGTATGTTGCCTGCCTCGTGCAACGAGCGTATCACGCGTGAGGCTTCGAAAGGGAAGCTTTCGGGGCGTACGCAGGAGATCCAGCGCCTGATCGGGCGCAGTATCCGTTCGATCGTGGACCTCAAGAAACTCGGCGAGCGCACGATCTGGCTCGACGCGGATGTGATCCAGGGTGATGGCGGGACCCGCACGGCGTCGATCACGGGTTGTTACATCGCGCTTGAGCACGCTATCCGCAAGCTCATTGAGGACGGAAAGCTCACGGCGAATCCCGTGATGGATTCTGTGGCGGCGGTCAGTGTGGGTGTGGTGGACGGGAAACCCGCGTTGGACCTTTGTTATGCTGAAGATTCCAAGGCCGAAGTCGATATGAACGTGGTGATGACCGGCTCCGGAAAGCTCGTTGAAGTTCAGGGGACGGCCGAAGGAGCGCCGTTTTCCGAGGCGATGCTTCATCAGATGCTGAAGTTGGCAAAAAAAGGCATTCACGAGCTCTCGGGGATCCAGAAAAAACATGCCTAGCTTGAAAACGCGGCTTTTGATCGCAACGGCCAACGCCAAAAAGTTCAAAGAGCTTCAGGAGCTGCTCTCGGATCTTCCGGTTCAGTGTCTGAACCTTCGCGATTTTCAGGACGTTGAGGAGGTGAAAGAGACCGGCCGGACGTTCGAAGAGAACGCCAAGATCAAGGCTTTGGGCTATGCCGGACAAACGGGTGTGCTTACGTTGGGCGAAGATTCCGGTATTTGTTGTGATGCTCTGAAGGGGGAACCGGGTGTCTTTTCCGCACGGTTTTGTGGGGAATCCAAAAACGATGATGCGAATAACAAGAAACTGCTTGAGTTGATGTGCGATGTTCCTGAAGAAAAACGCACAGCATATTATGAGTCCGCGATCGCGCTGGCCGAGCCGGACAGATTGATCGGGGTTGTCAGAGGACAGGCGCACGGTTTGATCACGCGTGAACCCCGCGGAAGCGGTGGTTTTGGGTACGACCCTCTTTTTTTCTATCCTCCTTACGAGAAGACCTTCGGCGAGGTTTCGAGCGTGATGAAACATTGCGTTTCCCACCGCGGACAGGCTCTTGGAAAATTCCGGGGACTTCTTCAGAGTTATATTGAACGGGTTTGACCTTTTTTCGTTGAATTCCCCGAGGGGGCGGTTTATGATGTGCCTCCCTCCGAGGAACAAGCACGGGCAACAGAAGTTTTCGGTTAGAAATTCCAGGCAGTATGTGAATTGCTCTTTTTGCGCGGTTAGTTCAGTTGGTTAGAACGCTTCCTTGACATGGAAGAGGTCAGAGGTTCGAGTCCTCTACCGCGCAGATCTCTATTTTTTTATCATAAAGGTGATCTGAGCAGCCCCCATTTCAACAAGTTGGAATTGATGCGTATTGGGGCTTCTCAGATTTTGAGGCATTCCTCACTCAGCGGGGCGAAAAGTGTTGAAAAAAAACGGGTCCCGCGGGTCTGTATGAAAAAAAACATCCTGAATCTCCAGGCTTTATGTCTCGTCTCAATCTCGTTGCTTTTCCCGTTATCGCCCGCGGAAGCTGGCTCCATCACGCTGCTTGCGCCCTCCGCGGTTCTTTTGGATGGCCGGACGCAGCAGATCCTCTATGCGAGAGCGCCTCACACCAAGCGCGCGCCCGCCAGCACCACCAAACTTTTGACCGTGATGGTGGCTCTCGATCATCTCTCGTTGGATAAGACCGTCCAGATCCCGAGCGGGCTGGAATATATTCAGCCTTCCAAGATAGGCCTGCGTGCGGGAGAACGCTTTTATGTGCGCGATCTTGCCAAAGCGGCACTTATCAAGTCCGCGAATGATGCGGCGGAAGCGCTCGCGATCCTTACGGCAGGTTCACGCTCTGCGTTCGCCAAGCTCATGAACCAGAAAGCCAGAAGCATCGGCGCGAATAATTCGCATTTTG
>CAZPCF010000215.1:0-3457 GCA_964585045.1 uncultured bacterium | reverse complement strand
ACTGCAGGAAACTCGCGCTTGATCCACTCCACGTCGGGTTCCGTGCTGCAGTTGTCCAGCACAAGAACGGAACAGTTTTCCGGATAATTTTGGGCAGCAGCACAGGCCGTGGGCAACAGATGCTCCAAATGCTTCCTGCCATTATAATTCAAAATCGCCAGACAAACTGTTTTCATCGGACTTTAGCGGAACTACTTAAAAACCAACTCAACATATTATTCTCCCTGTGGCAAATGGAGGCGAATGAAAGCCTCCGGAACATCATATAATAAGTTCAGGTTCTCTTTGATTTTTTCAATTGGCCAGTTCCACCACTGAATTTTTTCCAAGGCAGCAACTTGATCGGAATCAAAGCGCATTTTAATGACTTTGGCCGGAACTCCGCCGACCACCGCGTAAGGCGCTACATCCTTATTCACCACGGCGCCAGCGGCGATCACAGCTCCATGCCCAATCTTCACTCCGGAAAGGATTAGCGCATTGGCACCGATCCAGACATCATTTCCGATTTCAATATTTCCTTTTGACTTGGAATCGGCATATGGCTCGCCACCAAAGCATAGGGCATGAAAAGGAAACGTAGAAACCGTATTCGTCGAATGGTTCCCAAGGATAAACTTAACCCCGTCGGCAATGCTGCAGAATTTTCCTATTACGACACGATCGTTCGGGTGAAAAAAGAAAAAACTTTCGCGTCTGAATCCGTAGCTATACTCGCCAACAAAGACCTGTGGATGCGAGAAAGGAGGAGCCATCTGCCTGCCGTCGGTACTCCGCAGATAGATCAGTTTGTTAAGCTGGTGCGTGCAGGAATGTTCCGTATCTCCAAGGCTCCACGCAAGCAGTTTCAGACAAATACGTTGTAATAAACCAAATTTTTTCATTTTATTCACAAGCCAGCGATATGGTTCCGCTTCTTTCTTTTTTCGTACACAACATTCCGAAAAAGATCTTCCATCTGTGTAATATGCTCACCAAAGGTTTTTAGTTGCCTTCTCCGGTTTGCCAAGTTAGTACGCAAAGCGGCCGCGAGATCGGGTTGCGAGATAACCCGAACAATTAACTGATAGAGTGAATTTTCTGTGTCTGGATTGAAAACGAGGCCCGTGACTTCGTTTTCGACAAACTCACTCACCCTTGCTCGCGAACTCACAATGAGCGGCACGCCAAGCGCCATCATTTCCATTCCGACAAGTCCCAACGTTTCGTCCCAGATTGATGGAACCAGACAAAAATCGGCCTTCCTGGCAACTTTATAAATCAGACCAATTGTAACGCCCGTTGTAGCGCACCGAAAGTGATGAAATGCGCATGCTAGGCTTTTGTCCATAGAAGCGATGACCTGCCTGCAATAGTCTTGAGAAAACCCGGGGTAAACACCCAGTTAAAAATCCGATGAATTCGAATCCGCCCTATATTTGTCTTAGCATAAACCCACGGACGCCAGCTCATATCGGCCGTGCAAACACAAGAAACTTCATGCCCTCGATTAGCCATTTCATCCATCAATGATTCCTGACAGCAAAGCGTTTGGCTGCGATCGGAAAGTATCCCGGCAGTAATAAAAAGAATTTTCATTTTTAAACAGTAGCTTTCAAATTAAAATGGTTGCGTTCGACCAATTGGCAATACATTATCTGTGACCGATCTTTCAGGTTTCCAACCGGCGGCTTCTTCCGCTCCGCACACATCCGCGCCCTTTTGGGCGAAATAAGAGACGACCTCACTGCCGATCAACCCTGATGAACCTGTTACAAGAAGACGCATCTATCCTTCTATATCAAAACTTTTGTGCTTCCCAGTACCTGTGAAATATGCCTTTGTTCCTAAGGAGCTCATCAAGTTTTCCGGTTTCGACAACCCTGCCATCCTCTAAAACCATTATCTTGTCCGCGTTTTTTATTGTTGACAGCCTGTGCGCGATCGCGATAACAGTCTTTTCCTTCACGGCCTCCTCCATCGCATCCTGTATAGCGCACTCGGTTTGTGTATCAAGCGAACTGGTGGCTTCGTCAAGAATCAGGATCTCAGAGCCTTTTAACAACGCCCTGGCTATAGAAATTCTCTGTTTTTCTCCTCCTGAAACCTTGACCCCCTTATCTCCTATTGAGGTATTCAGGCCGTCCGGTAAAGAGGCTATAAAATCGGAAAGCCGCGCTTTAGAAACAGCCAACCCCAATTCTTCTTCGGAAATGGTACGCGCCAGGCCATAGATCAGATTCTCCTTTATGGTATCATTAAACAGAAGTGTATCCTGGCTTACGTAAGCAAACTTATCCACTAACGAAGGAACAGCAAAATCCCGTATGTCTAGCCCGTTAATATATATTGAGCTTGGAGGACAATCATAAAATCGCAGAAGAAGGCTTACGACGGTCGTCTTCCCCGCGCCCGTAGGGCCGACGATAGCGATCATCTTTCCTTTCTCTATAATAAAAGACATATCCCGTAAGATCTTTTTTTCTTTGGCATAACTAAAATTGAGATGCTTGAACTCAATGCCGGTAACGAGCCCTTCAAATTTTATACTGCCTCTCGGGATAAAAAATTTTTCATCATCATTAAGCATCCATTTTATGGATGACATAGCCCCGCTTACGCGGGCAAGGCTGCCGGCAAAATCGCTAAAACTCCCCCATGAGCCGTATATACGGCGGAGGATATAGAAGTATATCATGGCCTTTGCTATGGTAACTGATTTATCATGAACAACCATAATCGCTGCCAGAGAAGCAACGAACAATACCGTCAACAGCGTGATCATCTCCCGGAGTGGTCCCATCAGGTTGATCTTCTTATCGATACTGAATTCCAATTTCTGAATATCGGTGCTTAGATGCGCGAAATTTTTCTGCTCCCTAGATTCGTTATTATAAAGCTTGAGCAAAGGGATGACGGAAAGGGTGTTGACAATTTTCTCATTAAGCTTAGTGTACGCTTCGGAATAATGGTCGGAAGTTTTCCTTATTCTTGCGATAAGGCTGCGAAATACCATGCCTGTGACAGGCATGACGATCATTACCACAAGTGTGAGTTTCCAGGAGATATAAAACATCATGGCAAAATATATGAACACAAGGAAAAAATGGTCCAGGCATTTACATAATCCCTCTATCTCATTCATTGTCATGGTGGTGAAGTTCATCAAAACACTGTAAAGATAGCCGGCATTAGTTCTGTCAAAAAACATTTTTCCAAAACCGGTGTAGCGGCAAAATATGAGCTGCCGCAATTTGTTGCCTGTATGCCGTATCTGCGACGAGACAATGAGAGAGGATATATAGCTAAGCGCGTTTTTGAGGCTTGCCGCGCCTGCTACAATAGCCAGAAGCAAAATAAAGAAAAACGCGTCGCCTCTCCACGGAAAAAACGGGATATTATCCGTGATGAACCTGAATATCGGGGATGCGGCCACAAAACCGAAATTCATCTCTATAGTGCCCTTGACGAGAGGGAT
>CAZPCF010000214.1:0-3468 GCA_964585045.1 uncultured bacterium | reverse complement strand
GCGCCATCAGGACTATTTTATAGGAATGGCCGCGCAGAATTTGCAGCCTCTCGGAATCTTCGGAACGGGTCAGAAAATAAACCTCCCCTTCCAGTCTCAGTTTTTTATTCAAATCCTCGAACCAGGAAGACGGAAGGTCATACCAATCAATCACCACAGCGCGATCTTCCAGTCCCCGATGACGTTGGTAAAGCGTCAACTCATTCGGTTCTTCTTTAAAGAAATCTTTGAAAATTTGACGCTCTGCCGCAACAATAGCATACTGAAATCCACCGTAGTGCCCGATCAGTTTTCCCAAGATCACCAAATTTGTCACGCTTGCGAAGAGAACTAACGCAACAAACAGGGCTTGAAAAACACGTCGTTTTCTTCCTTCTGTGAAATAGGCTCCCTCAAAAAACACCGCGATGACAAAGAGCAGAAAAATGAATGGGACATAGGCAAAATTCAATAACCGCGTATCCTGCACGCTAATGCCGTTCGCAAATCCCGCGATTGTAACTGCAAACCAGATCAGGATCAACCAGGCGCAATGGTACCGGACATCCCCGCTTGCGCCATCCGCAAGGACATCAGGTTTTCTACGAGAAAACATCATAAACCACAACAGCCACAGAAGCCCGAGCCAAAAAAACCATCCCAAGAAAAACCCAAGGTTTTCAGTAAAAGACCGTGGAATTTGTTTTCGGTGCAATGTTGTGAAAGGAAATTCACCCCCTGGAACAAAAAAAGTCCTCTCCAAAACATTCTGCCATTGGAACGTAAAAGCCGTCTTGTCTTTTTCTGTGGTCGGCGAGGTTTGCACCGCATAGGCCGTTTTCGGTTGTTGGGGTGTCCATCGCGCAAAACATCTCAGCGGCGCCACTAGCGGTGTCGCGCATACAAGGAGCAAGCCCAAAACAACCAGCCGCTTCCAACCGACTTTTTTAAAAATGAAATTGTGCCGCCAAAGAAGAAACACGAACATGATAAGAGGCAGGATTTTTTCGCTAGATTTCAGCTTGATGGAAAGCCACATTGTCGCGATCCACCCCAAGAGGCACAAAACGCGAAGAACCTTTGATTTTATTTTTTTTGCAGTCAAAAATCCGAAGAGGGTCAGCGAAGCGATCGAGATAAGCGAAACGTAATATTGAAAATCCATGGCAAACACCGACGTCATCATGAAGAAATTGCTCGGGAAACTCGTGTAGAGCAAAGCCGCGAGCCAGCAGAAAAGAACGCTGCCGGAGAAAAGGTAGATAAAGACCGAAAAAGCAACAAGCAGAAGTCCGTGCCCGGCAGCCGCAACAATGTGGACAGGTATTAACGAGCAGTGGAACGTCTCAAAAAAGTACTTCATCAGCAGGAACTGCAACGGCCGCAAGTATTCCATCCGGCCCCCGGCGGGATAAAACCAGGCCGGCGTGAACGGGTTAACGATCATCCGAAGTAATTCCGGGTAACTGACCGCGGTAGCCCGCTGCACGTTGTTAACATGATCCGCGTTGAAATCAACGGGGAGACCGACATAGGCCGCGGAAATGAAACAGAACCCAAAAACAAATATTCCGGCCAAGTTCAGTATCAATTTTCGGTCAAAATGCATCGCGGTCATGTTGTTCTTTGCAGCGGCAAACGCGAAGGTCTTTCGCAGCCTGAACGAAAATGAAGTCAGGATCCCGGCCTTCCCGCTTAAGTTTTTTTCTGCGAACGATATATTCGACGATGCTATGGCAGCGCCGAGCCAATATCCCGTGACGCCTCAAGTGGATAAGGTCCATTGCCAAATGAAAAATAAACCCTAAAAAGACCGGCCGCAGAAACGGCAAAAATCCAAATGCGACAAAGCCAAAAAGGAGCAAAAATTCGGCTGTGTGAAAAATATCAAGGGCCAAAAGCTCCATTTCATGCTTTTGGTTAAACACAAATTCGTAAAACCGCATCAGTTCCGCAGGATTCCAGTAGTTAAAACGCGTCCGAAAAACAAGGGCCAGCCAATGATCGAGATCGATCAAAATGCTCGATATAAAAAAAAGCGCACTCGCAGTCCATCCCCAAAACGGAACGGCTAAAAGCGCTACGACCGCGCCGGCAAGAAAGTGATCGCGAATAATATGTTGCGAAAGAATACTCATCGCGCTGCCTCTTTTTTGAATCCGATCAGCAATGCCCAGGCAAAAATCAAACGGGCAACGCACCACATGAGCCTCGCGCTTAGGAAGAACCGCCCCTCTTTGAAGCTCAGTTGGCGCAAAGCGACCATGCGGCCCAAACGTACGGACAGCATGTCTTTGGCATCGTATTCAGCCTCGAGTTCAGCCGCCGGAACGGGACCGCGCTCACAAAGTTTCCGCAGGATATGGATCCGGCGGGCGGTTTCGCTCATCGTGAAAAGAATAAAATAGCAAAAAGCCAGGCAAGCATAGACGACAAGCGCATACACAATGGGCCATGTCAATTCCCCGGCTTCCAAAAAGCGGAGATGGAAATACCACAAAAGAACCGCTGTGGGAACGAGCCCGGCGAAACAGGTAAGGATCGCGACGGGCAGAGGCGCAGCATCCGGCCTGAACTTTCGCAGGACCCTGACCGCGGCAATGTGCAAAGCAAACACGATCACCGGTGATGCTACCAAGAGGATCAAAAAAGCAAAATAACCCTGCGCCATTACGATCCGCCTTTATCCTTTGCCGGCCGAAAGTCCGAGGATCTTCCGGAGGGCCATGAACGGTTTTACCAAAACGATCCCTTTGGAGGTCAAAACAAGCTTATCCCCGTCCCGGCGAACCTGCCCGACAGCCAACAGGTCCCGGATCCGGGCTGTAAAAAGGTCCTCGGGAGCAAAGTGTTTCTGGATCTCGGCTTCGGTCATTCCGGCCGGCATGGACCGGCCGACAATAACAAGTATCTTAAGGGAGGGACTATCCGCCTGGCTCGCGGGGTAGATCTGGATATACGTACAGCTAAGGGAGATGTGTAAAAGAGCCAGAGCGAAAAGGTCGATCCCTGATAACATCGGGCACACGAACCGGATGAGGACCAGAAGACCCCCGCCAAGCCCGAAAAAGACCCCTATCAGGGCCAACGCGTGGTTACGGGGATGCCTGATCCTCCACAGGAGGACATGCGCGATCAGACAGCCCGCAAAGAGACCGATTCCGAGGAGCAAAATATTAGGGTGTATTGTCATGGATCGTCACTGGTCTTGATTCGTTCTTCCCGTATTTGGACCGCTGTGAAGTGTACTTTTAATGCTTTTGAACGTCAATCATGATTTGGCCGCCGCTCCCTCTACAGACGCGCTAATTAGTCATTGACGGGTCCGGACGTTTTGATTATAAGAGTGCCATGCCAACAGACGCAAAACTGAACGCTGAACACGTTTTGATCACCGGGACAACGTCCGGGATCGGCCGCGAGCTTATGGACCTTTATTCCAAGAAAGGCGCGAAAGTCATCGCGGTCAACCGGCGGCGGGACCCGGAG
>CAZPCF010000213.1:0-3485 GCA_964585045.1 uncultured bacterium | reverse complement strand
CAGTCCTTGCGCGACAGAATGGAACTGGTCGCGGAAAGACGCAGACGGTCGAGGTCTTCGTTGATCGAAGCGTCCTTCTCGATATAGGTGTCCGTGTGCGGGATATACGCCTCAGGCTGGTAATAATCATAATAAGAGACGAAATATTCGACAGCATTCTCGGGAAAGAATTCCTTGAGTTCGGAATAAAGCTGCGCCGCGAGGGTTTTATTGTGGGAAATAAGGAGCGTGGGCTTACCAAGTTGGGCGATCACATGCGCCATGGTAAAGGTCTTACCCGAGCCCGTCACGCCCTTCAGGACCTGTTCCTTCTTCCCCGCGCGGAAACCCTCCACCAGCTGCCGGATCGCCTCGGGCTGGTCGCCGCAAGGCTTCATGGAAGAAGTTAATTTAAAATTACTCATGGGAGATTATATTATGGCGCTTGTTCCAAAGAACAGGTGACAGTCACTTTCTGGGGGACAGGCATTCATGAGTGTCCCCTTTTGGGTGACTGTCACCTTTTTTTTTACTTTTTTTTAGGAACGGGACGGAAAAGGCTCAGACCAGTCGATCAAGAGGGAAAAATCAACGTCTTTGACGGAATGGGTGATGGATCCAGCTGAAAGGGTGTTCACGCCGGTGGCTGCATACTGCCTGACATTGTCAAGCGTGATACCGCCTGAGGCCTCGATAATAACCCCGGGCGCTTCCTTGCGGACGATCGCAACGGCTTTCCGCATTTCCCTGGGCGAAAAATTGTCCAGGAGGATCACCTTGGGTTTCAGCGCGATCGATTCGCGAAGCTCCTTGAGATCGCGGACCTCGATCTCGAAATTACGCGGATGGCGCTTGAGTTTCGAGAGATCGCCAAAAAGCCGGTGATTTTCCTTCACAAGAATGAACGAATCAAGGCCCGGACGATGCCTTCTGCCTCCGCCGACTTCGACGGCCACTTTCTCCAGTTCGCGCCAAAGCGGCGTGGTCTTGCGCGTGTGGAGCAGAAGGACCGGATATTCTTTTATTTTTTCCACAAATTGGCGCGTTTTGGTCGCGATCCCGGAAAGATGGCTGATAAAATTAAGCATCGTCCGTTCGACCTTAAGGATCGACCGGATATTCCCGGATATTTTAAAAACGATCTTCCCGGGCCGGAGTTTGCCTCCATTGTGGACCCAGAATTCGAGTTTCACTTTCGGGTCCACGATCTTGAAGATCTCTCTTACGAGCCGCTCACCGCAAAAGATCCCGCGAGCCTTGGCGATCACGCGGGCCTCGCCCCGGGCGTGGGGCGGTATCAGCAGATTGGAAGTAATATCTCCGGCCCCGATATCCTCGCGCAGGGCTTCCCTGAGGAAATTCAGGGTCCGCTGGGAGACCGGAAGCGCATGGCCGTGGACACCGTGCCTGCGGCTAAAGGCCGGCGAGCTGGGTTTTGTAGGATATGAGAAGATTTTTCGCATCGGTCAGTTTTTCTTTTTCTTTTTCCAGGATCTCTTTCGGCGCTTTTTCGGAAAAAGAAGGATTTTCGATTTTTTTACGGATGTTTGTTATCCATTGTTCGGTCTCTTGGATCTTTTTCTGGAGCCTTTTCTTCTCCTCCTCGAGGTCGAGGATCCCTTCCAGGGAAATAAAAACGTCAAAATCCGCGAACGAGCTCGCGGCCATCGCGCCTTTTTTCTGGAATTCACGTACGCATTGAAGTTCCGCGAGCCGGCCCAGCACTTTCACCTCGCGCTCAAAAGCACGAACGGTCTCCAGCGTTCCCTGCTCCTTGCAAACAATGACGGCCGTCAGTTTATCGGTTGGTGCGATCTGGAAACGGACCCGAAGGTCACGAATGCCACCCACCGCGTCCTGTAAAAGCCCAATAGCTTTCTGCGCTTCTGCGTCATGGAATTTCTTTCCCTCGTCATGTGGCCAGCCGGCGAACATAAGTGTATCGGACCAGGCCTTGGCATCCGCCGTCTTTTGTTTGAATGTCTGCCAGATCTCTTCGGTCATGAACGGCATGAAAGGGTGCAGAAGCCGCAGGATCTTCTCCGTTACATAAAAAAGGACCTTCTGCGTCTGAAGTTTTAATGCCTTGCCCTGGCATCTATTTTTTTCTGATTGATGGTCGCCAGGGCTAGTCCCATTAACCTTTGAATCTTCTGAAGGAGAATGGGGCTTGTCGGCGGACTGAGTCATGGGCTTGGCGAGTTCAATATACCAGTCGCAGAAATCGTTCCACACGAAATGATAAAGCTCGGTCGCCGCCTGGGCAAGGCCGAACTGGACAAGGTGCTTCTCGATCTCCCCGGTTTTTTCCTCAAGACGCGAAAGGATCCAGCGGCTCGGAAGTGACAGCTCTTTTTTTTTGAACTGCTCAGAATCCGCGGATGCGGTTCCCAGACCTTCAAGCTGCATCATGACGAACCGGCAGGCATTCCAGACCTTGTTGGCGAAATTACGGCCCACTTCGAACTTTTCGCGGGAAAGATAAACATCTTGCGCGGAAAGCATCACAAGGCTGTAGCGAAGGGCATCGGCCCCCATCTCCTCGATCACCTCAAGCGGATCGATGGAATTCCCGAGCGATTTTGACATCTTGAGTCCACTTACCGCTCGGACCGTACCGTGGATATTGATCCGGGTGAAAGGAACTTCGCCCATGAATTCCAGCCCGGCCATGATCATGCGCGCCACCCAGAAGAAAATGATCTCCGGGGCGGTCACAAGGTCTGAGGTCGGGTAGAATTTTTTCAGGTCTTCGGTTTTGGCGGGCCAACCCAGCGTCGAGAACGGCCAAAGCCACGACGAGAACCACGTGTCGAGAACATCCTCGTCACGCTTAATGTCCTTCGAACCGCAGTGCGGGCATTGCGTGATATCTTCGCGGGAGACGATCACCCCGTCAGACTGGAGACTAGAGACTGGAGACTGGAGCTTTTGGTCTCTGGTCTGTGGTCTCTGGTCTGTGGTCTTTCCAGCTTGTGACTGTGCGCATTTTGCGCAGTACCAAACTGGAATGCGGTGTCCCCACCAGATCTGGCGCGAGATGCACCAGTCGCGAATACCGCGTAGCCAGTTAAGATAAACCTTGGTCCACCGCTCCGGATAGAAAACTGTTTTCCCCTGCTCATGAGCCTTGAGAGCCTTCTCGGCCAACGGCTGCATCTTCACGAACCATTGCTTGGAAAGATAAGGTTCGACCACGGTGTCACAGCGATAGCAATGCCCGACCGCATGGAGGTGTGAATCACGCTTGATGAAAAGCCCCTGAGCCTCGAGATCATGGACGATCTTCTTGCGCGCCTCAAACCGGTCCATGCCCCTGTAGGCGCCGCCGTGTTCATTGATCTTGCCGTCCGGCGTCATAACATTGATCTGCTCAAGGTTGTGGCGATGCCCCATTGCAAAATCGTTCGGGTCATGCGCGGGCGTGACCTTTACAATGCCGGTCCCGAATTCGGGGTCCACGAATTCATCCGCGATCACCGGGATCTCGCGAACGAGCAAAGGAA
>CAZPCF010000212.1:0-3488 GCA_964585045.1 uncultured bacterium | reverse complement strand
AGGCTTCTTTCAGACCGGTCTTCTTCTGATCCTGTCTGATCTTGTCCGTGTAGGCCTTGACGGCTGAAAATTTCAACGGATCTTCGGACTTAAGGTTTGGGTTGATCTCCGCGAAGGTGTTCTCATCCGCAAGGTGATGGAGGCGCTCCATGGCCCCCATGATGAAGTGATAAGAACATTTGGTGCAGACAAGCAAGTTCTCCTTGAGGGTCTTGTTGAACATGACCGCCTGACAGCTGGGACATTTTGTCCACAAGCCGGCGGGCATGCTTTTTTTTCTAAGACCTTTTGTTATCAGAAGTGCGGGTGCATGCGGCATCGGAGCATTTCCCTCATTGGAAGAGACAGGGCCCTTAAATACATGAGAATCAGGACCGGACAAAAAAGCCACGAGAAAGACCTTACCCCAGAGCCTGTCCCGTGGCAAACCAACTCGTTTGAACTGGCAACCATTATAAAAAAATAGCAGGGAGTGTCAATTCCTTTCTTCCCCCTAAGTCCAGAAATCTCCTGGCTTTACAACGATTTTTCTCCGTGATATGTTCTTCGCATGGAACCAAAATTCAGTCAAAGCCAATCCCAAAGAATGTCCCTTTCCCCGCAGATGCGCACCTATCTGCACCTGCTTCATCTCCCGATCATGGACCTCCGCCAGGCGGTTGAAGACGCGCTCGAAGAGAACCCGATGCTTGAGGAGGTTTCACGCTCGGTCGAACCGGAAGACGCGGAAACCCCCGCGCCTTCCGTCACAAAGGTCACGGACGATGAAGCCGGAGAAACACTCCCGGATGATTGGGCCGCCAAAGATCCTCTCACTTTCACGAACGCCCCCTCGGATCTTTCCCGGCGTAAGCCTGAAGACACTCGCAAGATCAAAGATTTTCAGGAAACGCTCATCACCCAACCCGAAAGCCTCCTGGACTATCTGGAATGGCAACTCCATTTCCTGGAACTTGATGCGCCCCAGAAGAAGATCGCCGCCGAGATCATCGGGAACATCGATCCGGAGGGTTATCTGAAGGCGACGCTGGAGGAGATCGCCACCGCGGCCAACGCCGAGGCCTCCGCGGTTGAAGAGGTTTTGCGCAGAATCCAAAGTCTTGATCCGCCGGGGATCGGTGCGCGTGACCTTCGTGAGGCCCTGCTGATCCAACTCGACCGGAAGGGCCCCAAAGCGACATTGGCCCGAGAGATCGTCCGTGAGCACCTCGATCTCCTCGCTAAAAAGGATTGGAAAATGCTCGCCAAGATCTTCAGCGTGAGCGAACCGGAGATCAAAAAGACAGCGGAGCTCATTGCACGGCTGGATCCAAAACCCGGACGGAGTTTTTACGCTGAAGATGCTATCGCTGTCACCCCCGACGCCACGGTCTCGATCAAGGATGGCACGGAAGACGGGCTTGAGATCGAGATCCACAATGATTTTATTCCTGAGCTGCGTATCAACGCAGAATACCGCCGCATGATGCGCGAGAAAGGTTTGGACGTCAAAACAAAGGAATTCCTCAAAACGCGCTTGGCGAGCGGGATGGATTTTCTTAAGGCCATCGACCTGCGCGGCTCCACGCTCCGGGCCATCACCGATGAGATCGTCCGGGCCCAACCGCTTTTCTTCACCCGTGGGTTCTCCCACCTGAGACCTCTCAGGCTCAAGGACATCGCCGAGCGGGTCGATCTCCATGAATCCACGGTCAGCCGCGCGATCCACGGCAAATATCTCAAAACCCCTCAGGGCACGATCCCCTACAAAAGCTTTTTCTCACAAAAAGTCGAGACGGAGAATGGCGAGGGGGAATCCCAAAAAAGCATCATGGAGAGGATCCGGTCGCTCGTTGAAAAGGAGGATCCCCGAAAACCCTTGAGCGATCTGGCGATCGCAAAAAAACTGAAAGAGGAAGGGATCGCCCTCGCCCGCCGTACGGTCGCGAAGTACCGTGAGACCCTGAAAATACTCCCGACTCATTTACGGCGTACCCGGTAGGAGACAAAAAAAGCTGGCTCGGGGATTCGAACCCCGGACCTACGGTTTACCCCGTTCTACGGGGTGAACGAAACCGCTTGGAATTATTCCAATGATTTTAAAAAAGCATGACCGGCGCCCGATTTTAGCCATTTTTCCTTGCACCGAGCCACTAATCGCGATTCGCAAGATTCCGAATAAATAAGCCGGAAGGGTCTACGGTTTCGGGTGGAACGACACATTCCGCAATTATGCTGTCGGCATCTCTCTTGAGGATTTTGTGAAAAACCAATATACAAACGCTCATCCTTCAAACTTCGAAGCGCATACACACAATAATCCGCCATCCCTGTTCCTGTTGTTGAATTGGCATAGCAGGTGAGAAAAAAAAGCAACAAGCTGGTGGTCGGAGTCGAACCGACGGCCTGCTGTTTACGAAACAGCTGCTCTACCAGCTGAGCTACACCAGCCTGTTGCGCATCCGCAAATCGGGTGGCGCGGATTATACCAAAGAACAGCCAAAAACGTTAGGACTTAAGATGAAGATAAAAAAAACCGATCAAAGTCTTTCCATCCACGATCTCTCCACGACGGATCATCCGGCCGATCTCCGGAAGACTGAACGTCCCCAATTCAAAGTCCTCATCCTCATCCTTTTGCGCAACGGCCGGCTTGAGGCCCCATGCCAAAAAAACATGCATTTTCTCTCCGGAAACGCCCGGTGTGGGATAGAACTCCAAAAGCTTTTCAAGCTTCCCGGGCTTCATCCCGATCTCTTCCATAAGCTCGCGTTCTGCGGCATGAAGAAATGTTTCTCCGGACTCCCGCCCGCCCGCCGGAAATTCCCATAGATATTTTTCGAGCGGAAACCGGTATTGCCTCACAAGGATGTACTTCCCCGCACCCGTCCTGGGGATAACGACCACGCAGCCCGGGTGCTCCAACACCTGACGCGAGAGCACTTTCCCATGAGGGGTCCGGACCTTGCAATCGATAAGGCGGATCGGCCCCTTGGAAAAGATCACTTTTTTTTCGAAAACACGGTACTTTTTTTTCGCCATATAGAAAAAGGGCCCGCCTCTGGCGGCGGGCCTCACTCCACTTTTGGCTATAAAAAAATTGGAGCGGGATACGGGATTCTAGGCTATGCCCTCTGCACCTGCAATAAAAACAATGTCTTTTTTACCCGATCCTATCCGGATTACCGCCATAGAGCGATGGCGATAAATCCGACTGCCAGTATTCCTTCGTCTTGACATCCATAATTGTCAACTTTCCCGACCATCCAGCACCCGTATCCAGGTCCCAAACATTACAAGCTTTTATCGGTCTGAGGGTTTTATAGAATTGAGTTGTGGTATGTCCGAGAAAAATATCGGAATAGTGGCCAAACTTATATTGGGGATCCTTACTCTGTTTCTGCCAGGCAATATCAAGAAGCTCACGATCCCAAACCAATGTCTCTGCGCTGCTCTTAGATAATGGCATATCGGGATCAAAACCACCATGAACAAATATTTGAACTCCA
>CAZPCF010000211.1:0-3489 GCA_964585045.1 uncultured bacterium | reverse complement strand
CTCTTCTATGAGAGTATCCGAAGGAATGCAATTGACAGGGTAAAGGCGTTCGTCCAAAAGAGGGTGGACTGAATCGCCAATCGGGTTGCGATTAGTGATTAGCTCTTCGTGATTTTCGGTTTAGGGATTTCCGGTTGACCTTCTACCGGGGCGGGTATAGGATTTGGAATCCAGCGCCAAGAATGTATTGTCCTTTGTTATGAAGGCGGTTGTCTGAATCGCCTGAAAAGAAATTTTCGATAAGTTCATTGCTCGTAAACCCTAAACAGGAGGTAGTGTATGCGCAACATGAGGTATGCAGTCGTTGTGGCGGCGATGATGCTGGTCGTGGGGCTGGCTTGGGCGGGCGAAAAAACATATCAGGTTACCGGATCGGTGCTGGAACTGACCGACAAGACAATCGTCGTGCAAAAGGGCGAGGAAAAATGGGTGCTGAACCGTGCCGTGGATACCAAGGTTGCGGGCGACTTGAAAGTCGGCGCCAAGGTAACGATCAAATACACGATGACCGCAACCGACGTCGAGGTTAAGGCCGGAAAATAATAATGCAGAAACAGCGGTTAAAACCAAAAGGAGAGCATCATGGCAAAAGCTAAGGCGAAAGCTAATTCAGCGTTTATGAAACCGATGACGGTCAGTGAAGCGCTCGCGGCAGTGGTTGGCAAAGGTCCGCTTCCTCGCAGTGAAGTCGTAAAGAAGCTTTGGGCCTATATCAAGAAGAACAAGCTCCAAGACACAAAGAACAAGCGCAACATCAAGGCGGATGCCTCGCTCAAGGTCGTGTTCGGCGGCAAGTCGGTCGTCAATATGTTCGAGATGACCAAACTCGTCAGCAAGCACCTTTCTTAGGCCTCTTTCGTTTTTCATCGCCTTTTCCGCCGCCGTAAGACGGCAGAGAGGGTCCATGTAAAAGTCGGATGGACGGAGCGGGTCCGGAAGCAAAACTTCCGGACCTGCTTCAGCCTGAGGTCGAGGCTCTCGGGGGGTCCGGCGTTGGAGGCTTCGCAGTTTTCCATTTTTAGACGGCCAAGAGATCACGAAAAAGAGGGGCTCTTATGGGTAAGCTAGGTATCATTTTAGCATTTCTCCTTTCTGTCGCCGCCGCAGGTGGCTCTTATTATTTGTATCAAGGCTGGGTCGAAGCACGCATCGATCAAAGCAGTGTTCAGGCCAAGTACGATCAGGTCAAAGAAAAAATAATCACGGTCCAGTCCGAAAAAGAACAGATCAAGGCCGAAAAAGAACAGATCACGGCCAAGAGCGAGGAATACCGCACCAGGGCCGAAGCGATGCAGGCCCAACTTGGGAAGCTTCAGGCCGAACAGAAGCGTATTGATTCCGAAAAGGCCGCGCTCGAAAAACAGCTCAAGAGCCATCAGGAGATGATCGTGGAACTCCAGGCGAAGATGGGAGCGCTTGAGGAAAAGGCCAGGCAAGCCCAGGCAGCCTGCGGAGTGACTCCCGCGGACCTGGTGACGGATCCCTTAACGGCCGCTGCCGAGGCCGGAACTTCCCAACTTGTTTTTAAGCCCGTGACCTCCGGAAAATCAGTTGCTTCCAAAAGTCCCGCAGCGATATCCGCGTCTCCGGTCGTGGCGACACCGGCACCGGAAACTCCTGCCGTCACGATGGCTGAACCCGCGCGATCTTCCGAAGTCTCCGCAACTGCCGGGGCAACGACAGGCGCCAAGGTCCTTACCGTGAACCGCAAATTCAATTTTGTGGTCATTAATCAAGGACTTCAGGAAGGGCTCAAGATGGGGGACAAGTTGAAGGTCCTCAAACAGGGCAAAGAGTGCGCGACGGTCCAGATCGAGAAACTCTATGATAAGTTTTCTGCGGCCACCCTTGTGGAAGAAGACCCCAAGCAGCAGGTCGTTGAAGGCGATGAGATCCGCAGGGCTTAAGCTCCTTTTTTTATCCCTGTTGTTAGGGGCTTTTTTACCTTTTCCGGTTTTTGCGGCCGAAGGAAATCCCGGGACAGAGCAATGGAAGAATGATCTTACCGAGATCAAGGCCCGCCTAGCGACCCTTGAGGCAGGGCAGAAAGAAATCCTCGCCAAGGAAGACAATATCCTTAAAGAGCTTGTTATTGTAAAAAAATGGGTTCACCGGAAATAATCTTTTTTCATGCCCTCTCTTTCATTCACAGGACCCGGCCAGTTCCGCGGGACCTATGCCCCTCCGGGTGATAAATCCATTTCCCACCGTGCGATCCTTTTTGGCGCTTTAGCCGAAGGGGAGAGCGTCTACGAGAATTTTCTGGAAGCCGGGGATTGTCTTCACACTCTGGAAGCGATGCGCCGGATGGGCGTTCCGATCCAACATGAAAAAGGATCGGGCAAGGTCCGGATATCAGGAAAAGGACTTCATAAGCTTTCCGCTCCAGGTCAGGAACTTTGTCTCGGGAATTCCGGGACTTCCATGAGGCTTCTTCTGGGGATCCTGGCGGGTCAGTGTTTCGAAGCCGTGCTCACCGGGGATCCGTCTCTTTCGGCCCGGCCGATGCGCCGTGTGACCGATCCCCTGAAACAGATGGGTGCGCAGATCAAAGGCAAAGAGAACGGTAATTTCGCACCGCTCACGATCCGCGGTGGTAAACTTCGCGGGATCGATTTTGACAACAAACTTTCGAGCGCGCAGGTCAAGTCCGCGCTTCTCTTCGCCGGGATGTACGCCGAAGGAAGAACGATCGTCCGGGAAGCCATTCCCTCGCGGGACCACACGGAGCGGTTCCTTGAGGCGGCCGGAGCGCGTTTCCAGAAGATCGGCAACCATCTTATTATTGAAAAAACAGAAATGCTTTTACCGCTCCACGCGCGTGTTGCGGGCGATATTTCATCCGCCGCTTTTTTTATCGTGGGCGCCGCGATGATCCCGGGGTCGGAGGTGACCATTCAGGATGTGGGGCTCAATCCCACACGTACCGGGCTTCTCGAGGTCCTGAAGCGCATGGGCGCGAGGATCGAAACCGAAGTCACGCAGACGGTCCCGGAGCCGATGGGGACGATCCGTGTGAGTGGCGCGAAACTGAAAGGTACGGGGATCACGCACGAGGAGATCCCGTCCCTGATCGATGAACTTCCGGTCCTGATGGTCGCAATGGCGCTCGCGGAAGGGGAAAGCCTTATTTCGGGGGCCGCGGAACTGCGCGTCAAGGAAACCGACCGTATTCAATCCATGGTCCGGAACCTTAAGGCGATCGGAGCGTCGATCGAAGAACTGCCGGACGGCTCCCTCATCCGGGGCGTAGAGGGGTTCCATGGTGCGACCGTCGAGAGTTTTGGGGACCACCGGACGGCGATGAGTATGGGCGTGGCAAGCCTCGCCACGAAAGGGACGATCATGGTGACAGACACGGACTGCATCGCAACTTCCTATCCCGCCTTTATGGAGCATTTTCTCAACCTTCTCAAGCCCTGAAGTCGAGGTTGTTTTGGTTTGACAGTGAAAAAGGCTTTCGATATACTACAACCTCTATAAACGCCA
>CAZPCF010000210.1:0-3494 GCA_964585045.1 uncultured bacterium | reverse complement strand
ACTTTTAAAGGATCCTTATCCAGCATCGGCACGTCCTCAGGCTTTGGCGATGTGAACGGATGATGACACGCATCGCACCGTTTTTCTTCCTCGTTCCAGTCGAACAACGGAAAGTCCACGACCCAGAGAAGTTCAAACTTCCCTTCCGGGATCATTTTATATTTGTCCGCAAGAAGACAGCGGAGCGCGCCCAGGGCCGTGACTGCGGTCTTGAACTTGTCCGCCACGATAAAGATGATGTCTCCCGGTTTGGCGCCTGCGGTCTGGATCGACTTCCCGATCCGTGCCGCATCAAAGAATTTCTGGATCGGTGATTCGATCGTATCCGGTCCCGTCACCTTGAACCAGGCAAGCCCTTTGACGCCGAAATCCTGCTTGAGCCACTGGGTCAGATCATCGAAATCCTTACGGGAAAACTCTGCGCCCGCGGGCGGCGTGAACGAAAGCCCGTGGATCTCGCCGCCATGGGCGATCGTCTCATCGAAGACCCGGAAGCCGCTTTTCTCAAAAATGGAGGTCAGGTTCCTGATCTCCATCCCATAACGGAGGTCCGGCTTGTCGCTGCCGTATTTTTCCATGGCCTCCTGATAACCCATGCGGCGAAGCGGAAGCGGGATATCGATCTTCTTGGCGTGCTTGAATACATACGCGATCATCCCCTCTACGGCGCCCATGATGTCGTCTTCACCGATAAAAGACATCTCAAGATCGATCTGGGTGTGTTCGGGCTGACGGTCTTTGCGGAGGTCCTCATCACGGAAACAGCGCGCGATCTGATAATAGCGATCGTAGCCCGAGACCATGAGGATCTGCTTGAAAAGCTGCGGCGACTGCGGCAGGGCGTAAAAGGTCCCCGGATTCAAACGCGACGGTACCAGAAAATCGCGGGCTCCTTCGGGCGTGCTTTTGGTCAAATACGGTGTTTCGACCTCGATAAAACCCTGCTTGTCCAAATATTCATGCACAAGTTTGAGTACGCGGTGACGGAACGTAAGATTCTCGACCATTTCGCGGCGGCGGAGGTCCAGGAAACGGTATTCGAGGCGGAGCTCCTCGCCCACGCTTTTTTCTTCAAGCTCGAACGGCAACGGCAGACAGGGGTTCAGGATCTCGAGTTCCTCGGCTTGAAGCTCGATCTCTCCGGTCGGGATCTTCGCATTGACAGTACCGGACGGACGGCTCCCGACTTTTCCTTTGACGCGGATCACAAATTCCGAACGCAGGGATTCTGCTTTTTTATGCATCTCCGGGTTCATTTGCGGGTTAAAAACGATCTGCGTCACACCCCAACGGTCACGCAGATCCACAAAGATCAGATTTCCATGATCGCGACGGGTATCCACCCACCCGGCCAGGGTCTGCTCTTTCCCGACAAAACTTTTGTTCAACTCGCCGCATGTCACCGTTCTCAGCATAAGTTCATCACCTTTTTTAAATGTGGCGCGACCTGTTCGATGTCCACTTCCTCTTGATCCCTTTTTTCAAGGTCCTTCACCATCATTTTTCCCTTTTGAAGCTCATCCGGCCCGACGATCACCATGAAACGGAGCCCCAGCTGATTCGCCTTCTTCAGATGCTGGCTCAAGGAAAAGATCCCGTGCCCGGTCTCGGACCGGACCCCCGCTTCGCGCAACAAAACCGCCTTCTCCCGGCAAAGCCGCAGAATTTCAACATGGTCTTCAAGCGGCGCGAAATAGACCCTTCGTGAGCGGAGAACCTCAAAGGCTTTCGGATCCTGGGCCTCGATCGCGGTCAGGAGCCGTTCCATCCCGATGCTGAACCCTGTGCAAGGCGTAACACTTCCGCCGAGATCCTGATAAAGATTATTATAGCGCCCACCACCCGCCACGGCATTCTGCGCCCCAAGCCCTTCGGCCGTGATCTCAAAAACTACGCCGTTGTAATAGTCAAGGCCGCGCACGAGGCGCCGGTTCACATGATAAGGGATACCGTTCGCCACAAGCTTCGCGCCAAGCTCCTTGAAGCGGTCGCTTAGCGGAAAGAACTCTTCCCACGGGGCCGATTCGATCACGGGCTGGCATCCCGGGACTTTGCAATCAAACACGCGGAGCACATTTTTTTCAAGCCGCCATTGGCAATCCTTGCAGAGCCCGGCTTTTTCTTTGGAGAAATGTTCCGCAAGCGACTTGCGCACTTTCGCACGATCTTCCTCCTCGCCAAGATCGTTCAGGTTCAGCCGAAAGTCCTTCAGACCCGCGTACTGGAGAAACTTATAAAGAAGCGTGATGACCTCAAGATCTGAAACGGTATCTTCATTAATGATCTCGGCGCCGATCTGATGGAACTGACGTTTGCGGCCTGCCTGGGGACGCTCGGCGCGGAACATGGGTCCCATATAATAAAGCCGGAGGGACTTCGCTTGTTTGAGGAGGCCTTTTTCTATGACGGCGCGCGCGACCGAGGCGGTCATTTCAGGACGAAGGGTCATGTCACGCTCACCACGGTCTTTGAAGGAAAACATCTCTTTATGGACGATGTCGCTTGCCGGACCAATGGACCGGACGAAAAGCTCGGTAGGTTCGAGAAGAGGCGTGCGTATTTCTTTGAATCCGGCGGCATCGAAGAAGACGCGTGCTTTTTCCTCGATCCATTGCCATTTTTCGATCTCACCGGGGAGAATGTCCTCCATCCCGGGGAAACCTTGGTATTTTGCTGTCATAGGCTGTGGGGTGCCGCTACCCTTTCGTTCCTGACCCGCGTCAAAGTTTTCATGGTCCGTGCATCTGGTGTTCATCATACCAAAAGAAGAAGCGCATTTCCACTACAGCGCCGTTTTCTATTTATTTTAACGGGTTAACGGTCCCAATACTTATCAATCTCAGTGAAGCTGAGATTGGGGCCGTCCAAACTACCTTTTCAGAAAGGAAGATAAAGTTTGGATGGTGCTGGCACTGCCCAAGTCATTATTTTCTTTGCGCTAAGGGTGACTTGGAGTGTCCTGATTACCCATTAATTTTTCAAAAGGATCAGGACTGCGAACCCTTAAAATCAATAGTAACGCAGCGCAAGGGAAATGCGCGGTCTCCACTTAGGAACATGTACAGGAGAACTTGTGCGGAAAAACCGTATTAGAAGCTGAACTTACGGGATTTGGACATGCGGGACTTACGACGCCTCTTCTCGCTGGGCTTTTCGTAATTCTTCCGCGCCTTCAGGATCTTCAGGATCCCTTCGCGTTCCATCTTCTTTTTCAGGCGCTTCAAGGCCCGCTCAAGCGGCTCGTGATTTCCAACGTCGACTTTTAACACTCGGTTTCACCCTCTCTCGTGTGTGGATTGAATGAGGGCGGTATTATACGGAAAACCCGCCCTGAGGCAAAGGAATAATACTTGCGTACGGCGCAAGGTGTACGGTGTCACCCGTTTTTAGTTTTTCGCCGTACTCCGTACGCCTCTCGCCTTACGCATCGTTAAAATTATGTTAAGAGCACGTCAAGATGTCCGCTTTTTGTAGCACGTGATTTGTCCGCTTTT
>CAZPCF010000209.1:0-3557 GCA_964585045.1 uncultured bacterium | reverse complement strand
AGTTTCACTTTTTATTCCGGTCTATAACGCGTTCCGGTACATCCCGCACGCGCTGAACGAATCCTACCGGTTCCTGTCTGAATGCTGTTCGGAATTTGAGATCGTTATCGTGGACGACAACTCGCACGACCCGACGGGCCAGTTCCTCCAAGGCATCGAACAGGCGGCCTATCCGGCCGGGAAGACGGTCCGGGTCATCCGGAACACCACCGGACCGTCCCGCCGCGAAAACCTGGCCGTCGCGTTCGAGACGGCGAAATACGATGTCATCGGATTTATCGACGTGGACCTCTCATGCGGCATGGACTATCTGGTGCAGGCACTCGAGCGCCTCCGGTCCGAGGGCGCGGATATCGTCGTCGGAAGCCGCTACATCAAAGGGGCCAAAGCCATTCGCGAGCCCTTCCGCAGGATCATGAGTTTTTTTTACAACCTGACCATCCGGCTTCTCTTTGGCTCAAAGATCCTTGACCATCAATGCGGCTTGAAAGTTTTCCGTGGAGCACCGGCCATGCGGCTGTTCAAGGAAATGGGCTATGACCATGCCTACCTTCGCGGATGGTTCTGGGACGCGGAATTTTTGATCCGGGCGCAGAAGGACAAGCTCAAGATCATCGAAATGCCCGTGGTCTGGCGTTACGCACACACCAGCACTTTCCGTTTTTTCCGGGAATGGAAATGCATCGGAACCATGTTAAAACTCAGAGGGGAATTACGATGAAAAAAGCTCTTATTACGGGGATCACGGGCCAGGACGGGTCTTATCTTGCGGAATTTTTACTTTCCAAAGGTTATGAGGTCCACGGGATCGTCCGGCGCGTCGCGCTGGAAGATCCGACGCACCGGACCTGGAGGATCAATCATATCCGGGACAAGGTCAAACTGCATTCGGCTTCGCTGGAAAGCTATGCCAGCGTTTTCAATGTGATCGAAAAGATCCAGCCGGATGAATGCTACCATCTCGCCGCGCAAAGTTTCGTCAGCATTTCGTTCGAGGATGAGTTTTCCACCATGAATACAAATATCAACGGAACTCATTCGGTGTTGTCAGCCCTTAAGCAGAGGGCTCCGAAATGCCGTTTCTATTTCGCGGGTTCCAGCGAAATGTTCGGGGTGGCCCCGAAAAGTCCTCAAAGCGAAGAGACCCCGCTATTTCCACGGTCCTCCTACGGGATCTCGAAACTCGCCGGGTTCCACCTGACCCGGAATTACCGGGAAGCTTACAATATGTTCGCCTGCAGCGGGATCCTCTTCAACCATGAGTCGCCCCGCCGGGGATTTGAGTTTGTGACGCGCAAGATCACCGACGCCGTGGCCCGGATCAAGATGGGGCTTGAGAAGGAGCTCTTCCTCGGTAATCTGGACGCTAAACGCGACTGGGGCTTTGCCGGAGATTATGTCAAAGCCATGTGGCTCATGCTCCAGCAGGACAAGCCGGATGACTTCGTCGCTGCGACCGGAGAGACCCACACCATCCGGGAATTCCTTGATCTGGCCTTCGGGCACGCCAACATGGAATGGAAAAAATACGTTAAAGTGGACGAGCAATTTTATCGTCCCGCGGAGATCTATGAACTGAAGGGCGATTATTCCAAGGCCCGCAAAACCCTCGGATGGGAGCCCACGGTAAGTTTTAAAGAACTGGTGTGCATGATGGTCGATGCGGACCTGGCACGCCATCAGAAAAAAGGCCAACAGACCGCCGCATGCCTTTAGCACCGTTTTTTATTTGTTTTTTTGGGCTAACGGTACAGCCATGATTCTCAGTAATTTGAAAAATAAACGGGTAATCATGACAGCCCAAGTCCCCCTTAATGATAAAAAAATAAAGACTTGGGCAGCAGCTGCTTTTTTTGAAAACAAGGAGGGCAGATGCTAGTCGGTTTTGATGCCCAAGCAACATGCGGAAAACTGACGGGACTTGGAACTTACACCCGTTGCTTACTGGAAGCTTTGAAACGCGAGATCGCCCCGCCTCTTGAACTCTGCGTTTTTTCCCAAAAAAGATCACATGCCAGGGACCTGAACACGCTTGAACGGCTTGGGTGGGAGAACTGGACCTTGCCGGGCCTTGTACGGCAAAGCAGAGCCGACATCCTCCATGTACCAGCATTCGCGCCGGCTTTTCGAAAACCATGCCGCCTTGTGGTGACGGTCCATGACATCGCGGAGATGCTCTTTAAAAATCAGATCGGAAAATTCAGTGCGTTCTACTGGGGAAATTGGCTGCCGTTCGTTGTCAAACAGGCGGACCGGATCATCGCGGATTCGGAACACACGAGGCAAGACCTCTTGAAGCACTTGCGGATCAAGAAAGAAAAGATCCGCGTCATTTACCCGTCGGGGCATGAGACTTTCAGTGCTCAGATCCCGCCGACAAAAGTCGCTGGAGTGAAACAAGCGGTGGGGATCAACGGCCGTTATTTTCTTTTCGTGGGGACATTGGAGCCGCGCAAAAACCTGGGGCGTATCCTTGATGCCTTCAAGATCTTTTTGATCTCAAATCCCGGATATCAGCTTATTTTGGCGGGATCCAAAGAATTTGCGCATGGGAAGTACTCTGAAATCTTGGCGAACAAGCATTTGCTTGAGTCCCATTCGATCATCGCTCCGGGATATTTGGATCATGATAGTCTGAACGCCCTTTACTGCGGGGCCGATGCGTTGCTTTTCCCGTCGCTTTACGAGGGGTTCGGGATACCGGTCCTGGAGGCTATGGCGTCAGGCTGTCCTGTGTTAACATCTAACACCACGTCAACCCCGGAAGTAGCGGGGGAAGCCGGGGTCCTGGTCGACCCGTCCAACGCCGGGGAGATCGCCCAAGGAATGAAGGATCTGTCGGGTAGTGGGTCCCTTCGGGCGGAATTGAAGCGGAAAGGATTTGAACAGATAAAGAAATTCTCCTGGCAAAAGACTGCCCGGGAGACGATCGAAGTTTATAAGGAATTGCTTTGAGTTTTTGATCTATCGGTTATAAAAACGCGTCATTCTGAGCCTGATGCTTTCTTGCGAAAGCAAGAATCAGGCGAAGAATCTCGATCCGAGCCGGATCGAATGATTCTCAAAGTTGGATCCTTCGCCTTGCTCAGGATGACGAAAGAAGAGATTAATTAATCATGGTTGTCGAAACGTCTCATAAAGATCTTGCCGCTATCCAGGCCGAATATGACCGCCTGTATAAAGAAGCGCCCATCCGGGACGACGATCGCGCCTATGCATGGATCGCACAACAGCTCCGCAGAAACGTTCCGGAAGCTGTTTCGGTCCTTGATGTCGCGTGCGGCGGCGGGTATTTTTTGCGCGAGGTGGGCCGCGTGTACGGGCCTTCGACAAAACTTTCGGGCATTGACCTCTCGAACGAAGCCCTTGGCATCGCCCGGAGGGAATGCCCGGAAGCGGCTTATCAGGTCTCTCCGGCCGAGACCATGCCGTTCGCCGCGGGGACCTTCGATGCGGTCACGTGCCTCGGCAGTCTCGAGCACTTCCTGAGTATCGAACAGGCGCTGGCCGAATTCAGGCGGGTCCTCAAACCCGGCGGGATGATCCTGGTCATGGTC
>CAZPCF010000208.1:0-3638 GCA_964585045.1 uncultured bacterium | reverse complement strand
AAATAAGACTGAACGTGACCGTCTCGCAAAGCCCGGCCCCGCTCAGGAATTGCCGGATCTTGCGTTCAAGAAAAAGACGCGGATTCTCACCCACCGAGATCGGCGGCCGCGCGGGAAGTGTTTCGGGAATATTGTCGTAGCCAAAGATCCGTGCGATCTCTTCGATGAGATCGACGGGACGCACCAGATCCGGCCTGAATGACGGAATACCCACGGTCCAGATGCCGGGAGTGTGTTGCTTCACCTGGAGGCCGAGGCGGCCGAGGATAAGAGCGATCTGGCTCGGTTTGATCTCGATGCCAAGGACCGCTTTTACTTCATCGCCCCGAAGCTGAATGGTTTTGATCGCAAGCTGAGGTTTTTCTCCGGCCTTGATCACCGCGCTGATATGGCGCGGCTTGGCATATTTCTGGATCAGCGCAAGCGCCCTGCTCCGGCCAAGATCCACCCCTTCCGGATCCACACGCCGCTCGAAGCGGTAGGAGGAATCCGACGAGATCTGGTGTGCACGGGAGGTCTTGCGGACGCGGCCGGGATTGAAAAACGCGGATTCAAGGAAGACATTGCGCGTTTTATCACTGATCTCGGAATCTCTCCCGCCCATCACACCGGCCAGGGCCACGGCCCGGTCGCTGTCCGCGATCAGAAGGTCATCGGACTTGAGTTCGATCTCGGCGCCGTTGATGAGAGTGAATTTTTCGCCCTGCTTGGGCTTCCGGACCACGACCTCTTTTCCACGGATCAGGTCCGCGTCGAACGCGTGGAGCGGCTGTCCGACTTCCAGGAGCACATAATTCGTGATGTCGACGATGAGATTGATCGAGCGGATCCCGCAGGCCAGGAGCCGGTTCACGATAAAATCAGGCGTCTTGGTCTCCGTGATCCCCTCGATCAGAACGCCCGTGTAATACGGGCAGCCGGCCGCGTCCTTGATCTGGATCTTCCATCCCGGCGGCGGCACGCGGCCCGCTTCCGCATCGACTGCGGGATTTTTCAAGGAGATATTCTCAACGGCTGCGATCTCCCGCGCCACTCCCCAATGGGAGAGCCAGTCCGGACGGTTCGACGTGATCTCGATCTCAAAAAGCGTGTCCGAGGGATGCGTCAGCTGCTCGCATTTCTTGACCTCGAGACCGGCCAGTGTGAGCCGTTCCGCGACCCGTGCCACCGGCGGCGCAAGCTCCACAAAATCTTTCAGCCAGTTCGTGCTGATCTTCATCAGAATTGCCTCAGGAAACGCAGGTCATTCTCGTAAAAATGACGGATATCATGGATGCCGTGGCGAAGCATCGCGATGCGCTCCACGCCAAGCCCGAACGCGAATCCGCGGACCACGCTCGTGTCATATTTCACTTCCTCAAACACGTTCGGGTCCACACTGCCCGCACCCAGGATCTCCAGCCACCCCTTACCCCACTGGATGTCGATCTCGACGCTCGGTTCTGTGAACGGGAAAAAATGGGGGCGGAAACGGATCTTGGTCTCTCGACCGAACAGTTCGCGCAAGAACAGGTGGAGCACGCCTTTGAGATCGCTGAAGGTCACTTGGGTATCCACCATCAGGCCTTCGATCTGATGGAACATGAACGAATGGCTCGCATCCACGGTATCGGGACGGTACACACGTCCCGGGGCAATGATCTTAAGCGGAGGTTTGTGTTCTTTCATCACGCGGATCTGGACCGTGGATGTTTGGGAACGCAACAACTGCCCGTGCGTCGTATAGAAAGTGTCAAAAGCGTCGCGCGATGGATGATCGAGCGGGATATTGAGGGCTGTGAAATTATGGAATTCGGTCTCGATCTCCGGGCCCTCCACGGTCTCAAAACCCATGCGATTAAAGATCCCCGAGATCTCTTGGATCGTTTGCTGAAGAAGATGGATACTGCCGTGCGAAGGCCGGATCCCGGGGAGTGTTTCATCGAACATTTCCGCGGAGACTCCCGCCTTGGGCGCCTTCTGACGGAATTCCTCGACCGAGGACTCCAGCCACTGTTTGACGCGGTTGAGTTCCGCACCCACAGCTTTTTTCTCTTCCGGAGGGACGGCGCCGAGCTGTTTGAAAAGGTCGGTCAGCTTGCCTTTTTTCCCGAGATAAGTGATGCGGAAAGCCTCGGCCGCATCGACGGAATCGATACGGGAGAGGTCTTCGCGGGCTTCCTTTTCAATGCGGCTGATCTGGTCTTTCATGGCGCTAACCTTCTACACACCCGGTGCGTGACTTGGCGGCCCCCATATTACACACCGGGTGTGTCCCAGGGGTTATTACGATTTTTTGACGAGCTTGACGATCTCTTGGAAGGCCTTCTCGTCCCGCGCGGCGATCTCCGCGAGCGATTTCCTGTTCAAGCGGATCTTCGCCTTATTGAGGGCGTCGATGAAGCGGGAATACGAGATCCCGCCTGCACGGCACGCCGCGTTGATGCGGGCAGTCCAAAGCGCTCGAAAATGGCGCTTGCGCTGCTTGCGGTCACGAGTGGCGAAGGCCATCGCACGGGCGACGGTCTCTTTCGCGGTCCGAAGCAACTTGCCGCGCCCCCCCACAAAGCCTTTGGCGCGTTTGAAGATCTTTTTCTTCCGTTTTTTTGAGGCCACTGCGTTAGTAGACCTTGGCATAAAACACTCCCTTTTTGACTAGCCCCTGTCCGCCATCTAAAAATAAGATCGAGAACAAGGACAGTACTGTTAACCCATCAAATTAAATTGAAAATATTGCTGCGAGTTCAGACCTTTTCCCGAAAAGATCAACGATGGTACGGCATGCAAAGCTTGATCGCATTGACATGCATTTTCTCGACCTTCAGCATTTTCCGGGACTGTCGTTTTGACTTCGGGCTGCGGTCGGTCATCATGTGCCGGCGCTTGGTTTTACTGCCCATGACCTTCCCGGTCTTTGTGATGCGATAACGCTTTTGCATGGCTTTCTTCGTTTTTAACTTTGGCATAACGTTTCCTTTGTCCTGTTAGCACCGTGTCACTTTAAATTTTAAGGGTACACGGTACAATACTGCGAACCCATAAAATCGAATAGAACGCCGTATTAGTCTGTCTTCGCCGGCGGAGCGCTGGGGCTCACCGGGACTGTCGCTGAAGCGGGCACGGCTTCTTTTTTCTTCACGGGCGCGGTCTTGGTCAAATAGAGCATGATCGCTTTCCCCTCCAGCCCATCATTGCGTTCGACCATCGCGATGTCCGCGAGGTCCTGAACAAAACGAGCCACAAGCTTACGTCCCTTGTCCACATACACGATCTCGCGACCCCGGAAGAACACCACCAGCTTCACTTTGTCTCCGCGCTCTATGAACCGTCGCGCGTTGCGGAGCTTGGTTTGGTAGTCGTTGTCGTCGATCTTCGTGGTCATTTTGACTTCTTTAATATCGATCGTCTTCTGCTTCTTGCGGGATTCTTTTTCCTTCTTGCCGAGCGTGTAAAGGTATTTTCCAAGATCCATGATACGGCAAACCGGTGGGACGGTCGTTCCCGCGACTTCAACGAGATCCAACCCCGCCTCCTGCGCCCGCTGAAGGCCTTCCTGCGGCGTCACAATGCCGAATTGTTCCCCAGCAGCACCGATCAACCGGATCTGCGCTGCGCGAATGCGCTCATTGGCCCGAACTTTTTGTGGACTGAGTGACAAT
>CAZPCF010000207.1:0-3639 GCA_964585045.1 uncultured bacterium | reverse complement strand
AAATTCGGGTCTGAATCGACAAAGATCTTTTTCATTCCGATGAAATGGATGATCGCATAGAACGAGGTCGTGACGAGGACGCTCAGGAACAACCGGTCCTTCAAAAGATGCATCAGGGAACGGAAGATGAACCCCCGGAAAAAGAATTCTTCCATGGCCCCGACCAGAAGGCCCGTCGCGAGCGCCAAAGAAAATTTAACGAGCCATCCCCCCCACGAAAGGGAGTCCGGCGCAAAAACCGCTTGTCCAAAAAGGAGCCGCAGGGCTCCCACCCCTCCCAGGGCAAGGACGCCCAGCATAAACCCCTTCCCGAAAAGTCCGAGGCTTTGCGGCTTCCAGACCAAGCCGTAACTCATGAAGGTCTCTTTTTTGACCCGGACAAAGCATACGACCGCAATGAGGGAGAGGATCATGACGATCCGCTGGAAGATCCTCTCGAACTTGTAGGGATGGAACGTTTGAAAAAAATCGTAGAAAAGGGGCGCGAGGGCCGCGCTCAAAAGAAGGATACCCGCAAAAATAGCAACGAATTTAAGGAAACCTTTCATGGAAAACCTTTCAATTTTGTCCGTCATTCTGAACCTGATGCTTTCTTGCGAAAACAAAATCAGGGCAAAGACTCTGGGGCATGAGATCCTTCGACTTCGCACCACAGTGCCCGCTCAGGATGACGTAAAAACCACGTTATTTCACTTCGAGGATCAATTCTTAGGGGACAGGCATTAATTGACTGCCTGTTCCCTAAAAAAATTATCTTAACTCCAAAACCAGCTCGATCTCCACTGCGGCATTAAGCGGCAGACTGGCCATCCCGACGGCAGAACGGGCATGCGACCCTTGCTCTCCCATCACTTCGGCGAAAAGCTCCGAAGCCCCGTTCACCACCGCCGGGATCTCATAAAAATCCGGCGCCGTCTGAACAAAACCGGTCATTTTCACGACTCTCCGGATCCTCTCAAAGCCGATCAGGTGCTTCATGATACTTAGCGCATTAAGCGCCGCAAGCCGCGCCGCAGCCTGACCTTCGGCCAAGGAGAGATCTTTCCCGACTTTTCCCGTCAGAAGCTTGCCGCCGGCGTCTTTGGAAATTTGCCCGCTCAAAAATGCCAGATTTCCGGACACCACGAACGGTTGATAAAGCCCCACGGGCTTGGGTGCCGGCGGCAACTCAAGCCCCAGTTTTTTCAGATTCTCTTCAATGTCCATATTACCTTGCAAAGGGAAATGTGCCGCTTTTGGAGATCATTTTCTTTCGTGCAACGCTTAACGATCAACGCCCAACGCAAAAGCTTAAAACAAATTCGTTGCGCGTTGCGCGTAGTACGTTGTGCGTGAAAAGGGGCCTGTCCCCTTTTATTTTTTTCCTATGATAAGCGTAGCGGCACCAAAAGCAAAGCTTTTACTCGTGCAGTCGCGGAATCCGGTGGCCTGCATCAGCTGGATCGTGTCTCCGGGAGACTGGAAGCTCCGGACCGAACCGGACAAAAAACCATAGGCCTTCCGGTTCCCCGAAAGGAGCCATCCCAAAAGGGGCAGGATGAATTTTAAATAGGGAAAGAAGAACAGCCGGACCCAGAAATTCCGGGGCCGTGTCAGGTCGAGAAATGCCGCCTTCCCGCCCGGGGTCAGAATGCGATGAACGTGGCCCAGGAATTCCGGAAGCTGTTGGACGCTTCGCAGCGTAAACCCCGAGATCACAAGATCAAAGCTGGATTCGAGGAATGGCAAGGAATCAAAATCTTCCTTGAGCCACATCACATTCCCTGAGACCGTCTCGCGCGCTTTCGCGAGCATGACGACCGAGAAATCCACTCCGGTCGCGCCCTCCCAGGACCTGCTCCGCAGGAAACATTCCAGGAATTTTCCCGTACCGCAGCCAAGGTCCAGAATGGTTTTTGGAGAAAAGCCGGGATCGCTTAGAAGGATCTCGGCCGACCGCTTGCGCCAGGCTTCCGCCCTCCCGAAACTCAGGACCTGATTCAGCGTGTCATAGCAGGGTGTGATCGAGTCAAAGGCATTGCGGATAAATTCTTTATCGGGTGTAGCCCCTTTCACATAAACCTCCTTTGAACCGCACACTGACGCAGTGTGATGTGATCACACTGCGTTAGTGTATTGGTTGAGAACTTGATAATTCGTGTCACGCTGGACGGGAATAAAACCTGCATCTTGGATAAGACGGATCAGGTCCTCACGGCGCGTGCGGAACCTGATGCCTGTGGGCTCCAAAACCTTGTCTTCGATCAGGGTGCCGCCCATGTCATCGCATCCGAATGCGAGCGCGATCTGCCCCAGCTTCAGCCCTTCGGTGAGCCAACCGCTTTGAATATGTTCAAAATTATCCAGCATGAGCCGGGAGATCGCCACGGTTTTGAGATAATCATCTCCGCCGGCCGGTGTAACCCCGGATAAACTGGATCCCCCTTCCTCTCCTTTTGCAAAGGGGGAACGGGGGGGGATTTGAAATGGCACAAAACTCCACGGAATGAAGGCCCGGAATCCTTGGGTTCGGTCCTGCAACTCCCGGAGCCTGAGCAAATGAACGATCCGTTCTTCCAGAGTCTCCACGTGGCCAAAGACCATTGTCGCCGTGGTCTTGAGACCTGTTTCGTGAGCGGTCCTCATCACCTCCAGCCACCGGTCCGCCGAGATCTTGGCCGGGCTGATGAGTTTCCTGACGCGTTCCACAAGGATCTCGGCCCCGCCGCCCGGAAGAGAATTGAGACCTGCTTCCTTGAACATCCTGAGTAATTCAGGCAAGGCGATCCCGGACTTTTGCGACAAAACATCCATCTCAATTGCGGAAAAGGAATGGATGAAGATCTGCGGGAATTTCTCATGAATAGCACGGACCATCTCCAGATAATGATCGAGCTTAAGATCCGGATGGATCCCGCCCTGGATAAGAACCTGCGTCCCGCCTAAATCGACGAGCTCTTGAACTTTCCCGAGAACTTCTTCCCGCGAAAGGATGTAAGCCTCCGGAGCTCCGGGAGCACAATGAAAGGCGCAGAAGTCGCATCCGATCGTGCAAACATTCGTGTAGCTGATATTACGGTCCACTACGAACGTGACGGCGTTAGGCACGAGCCTGGGCGTCAGCTTTTGAGCCGCCTCCCCCAATCTCAAAAGATCGCAGGCATAGAGCTTCACTCCGTCTTCGAGCGTGAGGCGTCCCCCGGCAAACCGTTTTTCAAGGATTTTTTCGTGACTATTCATAGAAGCCTTTTTCGGCACAAGGTACCACGTACAACGTGCCATGGATTTATTTAGACCTATCACACTGCGTAAGTGTGATGGGTGGACCTATCACACTTACGCAGTGTGATGGGTTTATTCATTCAGGAATTTTAAATCCTTCGGCGCGGGCGCAAGGCCTTCCTCATGAGCCAGTTCGAAGAACCGCAACGCGCCTTCTTTCATGTCGGTGTCCAACGAGTACTGGAGATTCACAAGATAGCCGAGCATTTGGCAGAATGTTTTATCCGCGGGTGTAATGCCGAGGGCCTGCTTGATAAGGCCTTCCGGATCTGCCAGGTTTTTCAGGAGATTCTCCTTCAAAACCCCACAAAAAGCCCTGAGCGGTTCCGGATGCCGGGCCGCGAAATCTTTGCGCACGGTCCACAGCGCGAAAACGAA
>CAZPCF010000206.1:0-3639 GCA_964585045.1 uncultured bacterium | reverse complement strand
GTCCGCGGTCCCGGCGGCGCAAGGACCAAAAATCCGATCTCTTTTCTGTCGCAATGGAAGATCGCGGACAACTTAAGGCGCAGTCTCGTCCCTTGCGCAACGGTCCTGTTGCTGATAGCAGGCTGGGTGCTTTTTCAACCGTCCTGGATATGGTCGTCTCTCATGATCGCTCTTCTCGGTTTTCCTCTTGTGCCAATGTCCCTGGCGGAGGCCGTAAGGAAACCCGAGGATCTGACCTTTAAGACCCATTTTGAATTGGTATTGTCCTCCCTTAAAAAGAACGCGGTCCGGTTCTTCTTCTCGATCGTTTTTTTACTGCACGAGACGTTCTATTGTTTGGACGCGATCGTGCGGACCCTGTGGAGAATGTTCGTGTCGCGGAGGCGTTTGCTAGAATGGCGGACCTCCCGGGAATCGGAAGCCTCCCGGTCAAAGAATATTTTAGATTGCTACAAAAGCATGCCCCTGGAGCCGCTTGCCGCAGCCCTGTTGCTGGTCTACTTCTTTGGGGTGTTTCCCATTTCCGGCGGACTGGCATGGATCCTTTTAAGCCTGTGGTTCGTTTCCCCCATTGTAGCTCACGCGATCAGCCAGCTCTCTCCTCCCCGGAAGATCCTGTTGTCCCAAACGCAGGTCCTTTTTCTTAGAAATCTCGCCCGGAAGACCTGGGCGTTTTTTGAGAATTTTGTGACCGAGAAAGATCATTGGCTTCCGCCGGACAATTTTCAGGAGGAGCCCGTCAGCACCGTGGCCCACAGGACCTCGCCGACGAATATCGGCCTGTCGCTTCTGGCGAATTTGACGGCCTATGATTTCGGTTACGTTTCAATGGGGATGATGTTCAACAGGACCGAAAAAACATTCGACACTCTGAACCTCATGGAAAAGTTCAGAGGGCATTTTTACAATTGGTACGATACGGAATCGCTCACGCCGCTCACGCCTCTTTATATCTCTTCGGTCGACAGCGGGAACCTGGTCGGTCATTTACTGGTCCTGCGTTCGGGGCTCGCAGAAATGAACGCTCAAAAGATCGTTTCTCCGAAAATATTTGACGGTCTTTTGGATACCTTGAATATCCTGCATCAAAGCGTCGCGGAGCTCGGGAAAAATCAAAAAAGCAGCGTCTCCGGATCGCTCCGAGGAGTTTCCGAGAGGATCGCGCAATTTCAGGACAAGTTGAAGTCTTCTCCCGCGTGTCTTTCGGAGATCCATACGCTTTTACGCCAGCTTTCGACGGACATTTCGAAAGTTCTTTCGGGCCTGGATCATAAGCATTACGAAAAAGTTAAAAAATGGGCCCGCGCTTTCGAACGGCAGTGTTACGATTTTCTGGAAGATATGTCATTTATCGCGCCCTGGATCCTGCTTGCGCCGGAAATGCCGGGGATGTGGGACGAGGGAGATGAGAAACAGCAAGAACGGCTGGCCAAGCTCCGGGAGGCTTTGCGGTATTTGGACGAGATCCCCGTTCTTGGAGAAGTCGCGCGGCTCGAGCAGAAGCTGGTTCCCCTTATCGATGAGATCACGGAGAACATGCTCCTCGTGGACGATGCGTCGAGAAGGGGCCACGGATGGTTTCTGAAACTCCGCGACGCGATCAAGGACGCCGGGACCCGTTCCGCGGAGAGGATCAAGGCGATCGATTACATCGTGCTGCGGTGTAACGAAGTATCTGGCATCGAATACGAATTTTTGTACGACAAGGCCTCGCACCTTCTTTCCATCGGATACAACGTTACCGAACACAAAATGGATCGCGGTTGTTATGATCTTTTGGCGTCCGAGGCCCGGCTTTGTAGTTTTGTGGCGATCGCCCAGGGAAGAATGCCCCAGGAGCACTGGTTCAAGCTCGGCCGGATGATCTCGAAATCCGACGGAGGCCTCGTCCTGGTCTCATGGGGCGGTTCGATGTTCGAATATCTGATGCCTCTCTTGGTGATGCCGACCTACGAAGGGAGTCTGCTTGACCGGACCTACAAGGCCGTGGTCAGCGGGCAGGTACGGTATGCGGCCAGGAACAATATCCCCTGGGGGATCTCAGAGTCCGGCTACAACAAGATCGACGCGAATATGGTCTACCAGTACCACTCGTTCGGAGTCCCGGACATGGGTTTCAAGCGGGGCCTCGCGGAGGATCTGGTCGTGGCTCCGTACGCTTCTATGCTGGCTTTGATGGTGGAGCCAGAGATGGCCTGCGAGAATCTCGAACGCTTATCCGCGGAAGGAGCGGGAGGGACCTATGGCCTCTATGAAGCGGTCGATTATACGCCGGCGCGCCTTGCTCCTGACGAAACCCGGGCGATCGTCAAGTCCTACATGGCCCATCATCAGGGCATGAGTTTGTTGTCTCTGGCTTATGTGCTATTGGATCGTCCGATGCAAAGACGCTTTCTCGCGGAACCGATGTTCAAATCAACGGAGCTCCTTCTCCAGGAGCGGGTACCGACCGCTGAGCCACTCCTCTACGATTTTGAAGTGACCGGCATGCTCCGGAAATTTGGAGACAGGGAAACTCTTTTGCGGGTGTTCACGACCCCTCAAACGCCGGTGCCTGAAATACACCCCCTCTCCAACGGCCGTTATCATGTGATGGTCACCAACGCTGGAGGAGGCTACAGCCGCTGGCAAAATATCGCGGTGACGCGATGGAGAGAGGACTCCGCTCTGGACAACGACGGAACCTTCATTTATCTCCGGGATGTAGAGTCCGGCCAGTACTGGTCCTCGGCGTATCAGCCGACGCAAAAAAAACCAAAGAACTATGAGGCCTTGTTTTCCCAGGCCTGGGTGGAATTCAAACGGCGGGACCACCAGATCGATACGCACACTGAGATCGCTGTTTCTCCCGAAGATGATACCGAACTGCGCCGGGTGACGATCACTAACCGGTCCCGCAACAGGCGCATAATCGAAGTGACCAGTTACGCGGAAGTTGTCTTGAACGATCCCGCAAGCGACCAGGCCCACCGGGCGTTCAGTAATCTGTTCGTTCAGACAGAAATTGTCAGGTCCCACCAGGCGATCCTCTGCCGGCGGCGGCCGCGATCCGACAAAGAAATATTCCCTTGGATGCTGCATCTGATGGCGGTTCATGGGGACGCGGTCGTGGGCGCTTCCTACGAAACGGACCGGAACAGATTTATCGGACGGGGCCATACCGTGGCCAATCCCGTAGCGATGGAAGGGCGGGGCCATCTCTCGGACAGTGAGGGTTCGGTGCTTGACCCGATCGTTTCCATACGGAGCCGGATTGAACTGGCGCCCGACGAATCGGCCGTGATCGATTATGTGACCGGAATGTGCGAGAACCGGGAAGCCGCGCAGGCGCTCATGGAAAAATACAGGGATCGGAATCTGGCCGACCGTGTTTTTAACCTGGCGTGGACCCACGGGCAGGTTGCCTTGCAGCAGATCAATGCGACAGAGGCCTCCGCCCAGCTGTATGGCCGTCTGGCAAGTGCCATTCTGTACGCGAACCCCACGTGGAGAGCGAGCGCAAGCATCTTGCAGCGGAACAACAGGGGCCAGCCGGATCTTTGGGGGTACAGTATTTCGGGCGATCTTCCGATCGTTCTCGTCCGCATCGAAAATCAGGACAATATCGATCTGGTCGTGCAGATGATGCAGGCTCATGCC
>CAZPCF010000205.1:0-3646 GCA_964585045.1 uncultured bacterium | reverse complement strand
GTTCAGCCTAACAAGGCGATCGTAGGGCGCAATGCCTTTTGGCATGCTTCCGGCATCCACCAGGACGGGGTGCTCAAAAAGCGCCAGACCTATGAGATCATGGATCCGAAAAAGATCGGGCTTTCCGGCAGCCAGCTGATGCTCGGTAAACTCTCGGGCAAGCACGCTTTCGAGGTCCGCGTAAAGAAACTCGGGTTCCGGTTGGCGCCCAAGGAACTGGATCAGGCCTTCGTTCAATTTAAGGCGCTTGCCGACAAGAAAAAATATATTTTTGACGAAGACCTCGAGGCCATTTTGCAAAGTGAAATCGCCAGGATCCCGGAGACCTGGAAGCTGATCTCCATGAAAGTGGTATCTGAAACCGGCGCGAAGCCCCACGCCCAGATCAGACTTTCCTATGAAGGCAAGGCTAAACAATCCGCCTCGACCGGGGATGGTCCCGTGGACGCCTGCTACAAGGCCATTGAGAAGATCGTGAATTCCAAGGCAAAACTTATTCACTACGGACTGCAATCGGTCACAAGCGGCAAAGACGCTTTGGGCGAAGTGTTGGTGAAGCTTGAGATCGGCAGCAAAGAAGTGACAGGTCGCGGCACGAGTACCGACATTATCGAAGCCAGCGTGCGCGCCTATCTTTTCGCGCTCAACAAAGTTTCGGCGAACCCTCAACGGGCTACGAGTCAGCCTTCGCCGGTGTGAAGAAAACCAAGACCTTCAAGCTTTACGGGATCTTCGGCCATCCCCTTTCGCACACCCTTTCTCCGGCCATGCACGAAGCCGCGTTCCGTGAACTCGGGGTCGACGCCAACTATATCGTCTTGGAACTGGTCCCCGCTGCTTTTAAAAAGCTTATGGATCGATCCTCCAGACTTTCTCTTTCGGGTTTTAATGTCACAGTGCCCTACAAAGAAGCGGTAATGGAATACCTCGATACTGTCCGGCCGGAAGCGCGTGCCATGGGTGCTGTGAATACAGTTTTCAAACAAGGGAAACGGTGGGTTGGTACGAACACAGACATGGAAGGCTTTCTTAGAGCGCTCATGAAGGACGGCGGGTTTCTCCCGGCTGGGAAAAAAGCCGTGATCCTCGGAGCCGGAGGCGCGGCACGTGCGGTGGTTTATGGTCTTTCGCGGAAAGGCATCCGAGAGGTCCTGATCGCAGATTGTTTTCCCCAAAAAGCCCGAAAGATCGCAAGCAATATGCGAAGGCTTTTCAAGCGGGTGGTGTATCATGCCGTAGCGGCCGGAACTCCGGAGGTCAAGAAGGCCCTTCAAAAGGCCGATGTTATCATCAACGCGACTCCGATCGGGTTGAGGGCTCAGGATCCGAAGGTGATTCCGGAAAGCTGGGTTCCCCGAGGAAGCTCGAAAAAAATATTTTTTATGGACCTTATTTACAATCCGGCCATGACACCCTTTTTAAAGGTCGCGAGAAAGAAAGGGCACCGGACCTTGAACGGGTTCGGGATGCTCCTTTATCAGGGGGTTCGGGCTCTGGAACATTGGACGGGACGAAAGGCGCCGGTGGGCGTGATGCGCCGGGCGCTTCTTCAAGCACTCAAAGAAAAAAAGAACTTGCCCTGTTAGCAACCGTTGAGGGAGTAGTTCCCCCGAGCGATTTGTAATGGGGCAAAGCAGATTTTAAAGAAACATTTTTAAAATAGACGGAAACGCTTTTAGCGCTTCCCCTGCCTGCCGGCAGGTATCTCTAGCGGGGTGAATATGGATCCAATCACACCATGGTTCGTTTTCGTCATCGGAGCGATCGTGGGGAGTTTTCTGAACGTTTGCATTCACCGGATGCCGCGCGATCTTTCGATCGTGCTTCCCCGGTCTTTCTGCCCGCACTGCAAGGCGATGATCCCCTGGTATGAGAATATACCGCTTGTGAGCTATCTCTTGCTTCGGGGGAAGTGTTTCCGCTGCCGGCGGCCGATCGCTTTCCGCTATTTCCTCGTGGAATTGACCACGGCGTGGATCGCATGGTTTTTATGGCAACGGTACGGTTTGTCGACCGAATTTGTGGCGAGCGCGATCTTTTTTGCAATGATCATTGTGGCCACCTTAACGGATTTTGAGACCGGGTTGATCCCGGATCAGATCACGATCACGGGAATGATCTTGGGGTTAGCGCTTAGCGTGACCGGCCACGGACATTTTGCACAAACGCTCTGGTATCAAAAACTTCTCGCCTCCATGGCCGGGCTTTTAGCGGGGGGCGGGGTCCTGCTCTTGACCGGATGGCTCGGGAAACTTGTTTTTCGCAAGGACAGCATGGGAGGCGGGGACGTGAAGCTTTTGGCCATGATAGGTGCTTTTGTGGGAGTGACAAAGGTCGGCCTTATTTTTCTTCTCGCACCTTTTCCGGCTTTGCCGTTCGCGATCTGGCAGCGTTTTGTAAAAAAAGAAGAAACCATTCCTTTTGGACCCTTCTTGGCGCTCGCGGGGGCGTTCATTTTCATGGAAGGGAACGCGATCCTGAATTTTTTATCAAGAACCTACGGAGTCTAATACCGAATCATATTAAAATTTAGGGGTATGCGATATAGCCCGGTTGACCCCTAAAATTAAATGGAGAACAGTACTAACATGCTCAAATATATTACTGCAGGAGAGTCTCACGGCCGTTACATGGCTGCCATCTTGGAAGGTTTTCCAAGCGGCCTCACACTCGACCTTGATTTTATCAATGGAGAGATGCGCCGCCGTCAGGGAGGGTATGGCCGCGGGGGCAGGCAAAAGATCGAAACGGACGGCGTTGAGATCATGGGAGGCGTGATCAAGAAGGTCACGACCGGTGCGCCCTTGGGGTTCCTTCTTACGAACAAGGATTTCAAGATCGAAGAAATGCCGGAGCTTTTTCGTCCCCGGCCCGGCCACGCGGACCTTGCGGGAGCTTTGAAATACGATCAAGGGATCCGAGCGGTCCTGGAACGTTCGAGCGCGCGCGAAACCTCGATGCGTGTTGCCGTGGGCGCGGCTTGCAAGCTTTTGCTTAAGGCATTCCATATTGAAATCGCCGCTCACGTGGTCCAGATCGGGAGCGCCTCGCTCCCTGACCGAGATATCACGGTTGAGGAAATTCGAAAAGGCGCCAAGGATTCACCCGTTCGATGCGTTTGCAAAAAAACAGAAAAAGCCATGATGCAGGCGATCACAAAAGCCATGAAGCATGGAGACTCGCTCGGCGGGAAATATGAGGTCCGCGCCACGGGCCTGCCGATCGGATTGGGCTCTTACGTCCATTTTGAAAGAAAGCTCGATGCGCGGCTCGCCATGATCCTGATGAGCCAGCAGTCCGCGAAAGCGGTTGAGATCGGGGACGGCGTGAACCTGGCCGGTGTTCCGGGTTCCGAAGCGCATGACGAGATCTTTTATGGGAAGGCCCGCGGCTATTTCCACAAGACAAATCATGCCGGGGGTTTTGAGGGCGGGATGACGAACGGAGCGGATCTTGTGGCCCGTCTCACAATGAAGCCGATCTCGACACTCGCGCGACCTCTTGCCTCGGTGAACATGAAAACGAAAAAAGTAGAGAAGGCGGATTTTGAGCGTAGCGATGCCTGCGCGGTGCCGGCCGGAAGCGTGATCGGGGAAGCCCTTGTGGCGTATACGCTCGCGGACGCTTTTCTCGAGAAATTCGGCGG
>CAZPCF010000204.1:0-3646 GCA_964585045.1 uncultured bacterium | reverse complement strand
GGAGGTCGGCAACCGCATTCCTATTCTTTACGGGGGGAGCGTCAAACCGGACAACACGAAATCCCTGTTGGAAAAACCCAATATCGATGGCGCCCTGGTCGGCGGAGCATCCCTCAAGGCGGAATCGTTCGCTCAGATCATCCAGGAAGCCCAACAAACTTACGAATCGGGGAACAACTCATGAACACTCTCGTTGTCTGCATTCACGTCATCGTTTGTCTTGTCCTGATCATCGTCATTCTACTCCAGGCCGGACGCGGACAGGGCCTCACGGGCTCCAGTTTCGGCGGCGGAAATGTCCAGTCGCTTTTCGGGACCAAAGCATCCTCCTTCCTGACCAAAGCCACGAGTGTCTGCGCGATCTTGTTCCTCTTCACCTGCGTTGGTTTGAACGTCATCGAGGTCCAGAAGAGCCGCTCACTTTTCAAATCCCCGAACGCCCAGGCATCGCTTGACGTGGAGCAGGTCAAGAAAGCGCTCGCAAAACTCAAAGTGACCGACAAGACCGCAACCGCGACGGATGCTGAAACCGATGCCGCCCAAACGGATGCGACGAAGCTTGCGGAAACCCTGAAGAATGATGTTGCTGCCGCTGCGACGGCAGGGACGGCAAAGCCGTAACTTCGACCCCCGGTCCTTGTGTCCGATGCGGTCCTTATGAACCCCGTTAGATCTCTAAACCCAGTAGGGACTAAGACGCTTTCGGGTTGCAAGGAACCGTTTCTCATCAATCATGAAAAAAGTTTATTTTCTATCGGAGATCTAACGGGGTGAAAGTCTCCGAGCCGGAAAGCGGAGCTTTACGCTACATCAAGGGTGTTGGACCCAAACGCTCCCTTGTTTTCCAGAAGATAGGCATTCATTCGGTTCGTGACTTGCTTTATCTTTTCCCGCGCCGGTACGAAGACCGCTCCCACTTCGCGCCTCTGAACAACTTGCCCCTCGGGGAGCCCATCACATGCCGCGGGGAGGTCGTGGATGTGAAGTTCAAACCCATTCGCGGCATGCCTCTCGTCGAAGTCCTGATCGGCGATGATGCGGGGACCTTGCGCGCGGTCTGGTTCAATCAACCTTACTTAAAAAAACTCTTCCTTTGCGGGCAACAGGTCATTCTGTACGGCAAGATCGAGCCCTACCAGAAGCACATTCAGATGTCGAACCCGGAGTTCGAGATCGTGGAGAGCCCCGAGGCCGAATCCATCCATACCGGTCGCATCACACCGATCTACCCGCTGACCGAAGGACTTTTCCAACGTTCCCTCCGCACCACCCTCAAAGAAGCCATCGAACATCATCTGGATGATGCCATTACGGACACTTTGCCGCCGGAACTGCGAAGCGAACTGGATCTCATGACGCTTGACCGGGCTCTTCGCCAAATGCACCTTCCAAGCTCGTTCGAAGAACTTGAAAAAGCGCGCCGGCGCATCGTCTTCGATGAATTTTTTTCTTTCGAGCTTCAGCTCTTCCTGAAGGTCAAGGCGATCCGAACACAGTATCAAGCCCCCGAACTCAAAATAAGCCCGGACCTGATCCCCGAGTTCAAACATTCCTTGCCATTCGAACTCACAAAGAGCCAGGAAAACGCGGTCCTGGATCTTGTGAAGGATCTGGGCCAAACGGTCCCCATGAACCGTCTTCTGCAAGGAGAAGTGGGGTCCGGTAAAACGGTGGTCGCGGCGTTCGCATTCCTCGCGGCGCATCGCTCGGGACTTCAATCCGCGTTTCTCATTCCGACCGAGATCCTTGCGGAACAGCATTACCGGACACTCCGGATGTTCCTGGAACCCGTGGGGATCCGCCCTGAACTTCTGACCAAAAGCACCGAAACAGATAAACGTGCGCGGCTTATCGCGGAGCTCAAACAGGGAAAGGTTCCCGTTGTGGTCGGCACGCACGCACTTTTACAGGAGGACGTACGGTTCAAGGATCTGGGGCTCCTCGTGGTCGATGAGCAGCATAAATTCGGGGTACACCAGCGCAACCAGCTTTTACAAAAAACACCGCGTCCGCATCAACTTGTGATGACCGCCACACCGATCCCGCGGACCCTGGCTCTCACTGTCTACGCGGACCTGGATATTTCGGTCATGAAAGAACTGCCCAAAGGCCGCCAGCCGGTCAAGACTTACTGGATCACACGGAAAAAACAGCCCGAGATCTTTGAGCATATGGCCTCACGGATCCAACGGGGGGAACAGGCCTACATTGTGTTCCCGCTGATCGAGGAAACCGAGAAAAAGGACCTGCTGGCCGCAAAAAAAGAGTTTGAACGCCTCAGGAAAACCGCATTCAAGAAATTCCGGATGGGACTGGTCCACGGCAAACTGGCTCGCTCGGAACGGGAAATGATAATGCGCGCCTTTTCCCGGAATGAGATCGATATCCTCGTCGCGACTTCGGTGATCGAGGTCGGCGTGGACCAGCCGAATGCCACGATGATGATCATTGAGAACGCCGAACGGTTCGGGCTCGCGCAACTCCACCAGCTGCGCGGACGCATCGGCCGAGGCAAGCTCGGATCCGATTGTTTCCTTTTTGGAGAACCCACGACCGAGGAGGGAAAAATGCGCCTAAGGCTTCTCACGAAACTTAACGACGGCTTTCTTATCGCTGACGAGGATCTGAAGCTGCGCGGACAGGGAGATCTTTGGGGAACCCGTCAATCGGGAGAACCTCTCTTTCGCATCGCGAACCCGATCACCGACGAGGCCATCCTGCTTCAAGCCAGGCAGGAAGCTCAAAAATTGACCGCTGGAATTCCCGGAGGCTCATCCGAAAAAACTCCCGCGTGGGTCCAAAAATATCTCGAACAAATGCCCAAAATTGATTAGACTATCCTTGTCTTTGATTTTGTTCTCAAATGGTTGACAAGGATTGCCCCAATTTCATCTTCGATAAAATTGAAATGGATTAGGACTACAGGCCCATGCGGATCATCAGCGGTAAATTCAAGTCCCGGAAGATCGATTTTCCCAAGAACAGGCTGACCCGTCCTATGACGGACAGGACCAAAGAGACCCTTTTCAACATCGTGGGCTCGTTTGTCTTCGGGAAGCACGTCCTGGACCTTTATGCCGGGTCGGGAAGTCTTGGCCTGGAATCTTTAAGCCGTGGCGCGATCAGTGCGACCTTTGTCGACCAGGCGCCATGGGCCAAGAAGGTGATCGAGAAGAACCTGGCGAGTCTCGGGGTAAGCAACCAAGGCACGATCCTTACGATGGAATTGCTTCCGGCCGTCAGAAAACTTGAAAAAAAGGGAGATGGATTTTCCCTGATCTTCGTGGACCCGCCTTTTATGAAAGGCCTGGTCAAAAAGACATTGATGAGGCTGGATGCGTCTGATATAGTCCTGCCTTTCGCGCAAGTGGTAGTGGGGCATATGTGGCGGGAAGAGCTGCCGAATGCCGAGCTTAAGAACCTCAAATGGGTCCGCACAAAACGGATCGGGCAAGCCTGCCTTTCATTCTATTTCCGATTGGAATCAACTAATGAAAAAACGAAAAGCTATATATCCGGGGAGCTTTGATCCCATCACGTTCGGTCATCTCGACCTGATCGAACGGGCCTTGAACCTCTTTGACGAACTGATCGTGGTCGTCGCCTCCAACCCTTCGAAAAAGACCCTTTTTTCTGCGGAGGAACG
>CAZPCF010000203.1:0-3667 GCA_964585045.1 uncultured bacterium | reverse complement strand
CAGCCGCCGTCGAAGCCATTCCACGGCCGGCAGGTCCAAATAATTGCTGGGCTCATCAAGGACCAGGAAATTGGGCTGGCCCAGGAGCATCGCCGCGAGCTTCACGCGTGTCTGGAAACCTCCCGGAAGGTTCCGCACGGATTCTTCGAGGATCTCATTTTCGAGCTGGAACCGCGCAGCGATCTGGGCGCATTCCCAATGTTCGCTCCGCGTGGTGCGCATCAGGAAATCCAGCACCTGTTCCCCGGGCTTGAACGTGTCGTGCTGTTCGAGATAGGAGAGACGGAGCGCTGAATTGCGAGTGATGATGCCGCTATCGGCCGCTTCGTGCCCGGTGATGATGCGGCAAAGCGTGGATTTTCCGGCTCCGTTGCGGCCGATCACACCGATCTTTTGGTCATCGCCAAACGATGCTGTTGCATCGTCCAGGATAACGTTCGCACCGTATGCTTTGTGGATCTCATTGACTTGAAGAAGGACCGTCATGGTCTAAATTTTCATTTCCATTATGGTTGACAATGATCGCCCAAGTCTCACCGCGTAAAATTGAGAGGTATTGGAACCGTCATCTTATGTTTGTCCGAAGGGTCTTATTTCAGGTGGAACGGTGTTTTTCAGTGAACTTAATGATGCTTTCCATCATTTCGACGCATTGCACGGGAAAGTGGCCGGAGGCAGATTCGGCCGAGAGCATCACGTAATCCGTTCCGTCAAGAATAGCATTCGCCACATCGCAAACCTCAGCCCGGGTCGGGATCGGATGTTCGGTCATACTTTCGAGCATTTGCGTCGCGGTAATCACGAATTTCTTCGCCTTGTTGCATTTCCTGATGATCTTCTTCTGGATGTATGGCACTTCATAGATAGGGATAGAAATGCCCATGTCCCCTCGCGCAACCATGATCCCTTCACAAACGGAAATGATCTCATCGATATTGTGGATCCCCTCCCAGTTCTCGATCTTGGCAATAACCCCGCAGGAATGCGAGTGGCTTCTCAGGTGGGCTCTCAGGTCCAGAATGTCCTTTTTGTTCCTCACGAAGGACTGAGCGATGTAATCCACCTTGTGTTCAATGCAGAAGTGGAGGTCTTCCTTGTCCTTACGAGTCAGGCCCTGGACATCCAGTTTAACGCCCGGAATATTGATGCCCTTATGCTCCTTAATAAGGCCGCCCACGATGACGCGTGTTTTGAGGCTCCTTTTGTCCCGGGTTTCGACCTTCAAAGCAATATTCCCGTCATCGATATAAACATGCTGCCCCGGCTTGATCGGTTCCAAAGAGCCCGCCCAATCGAACGGGATCCTGTCCCCTTCGCCGACGATATTTTCCGTGGTGAGCCAAAGGACCGTGCGTTTTTTGACCTCGACCGGCTGCCCACCCTTCAGCTCGCCGATCCTCATGCGATAACCTTCCAGATCCCCAAGGATCCGCATGTGCCGCCGATACTTCTTGTTCAAATTTCTTACGGTGTGGATCTTCTCGAGATGTTCGGCAAGGGTCCCGTGGGAAAAATTAAGCCTCACCACATCCATCCCCGCGCGCATCATCTGCCGCAGGACGCTCACCCGGCTTGAAGCGGGGCCCAGCGTGCAAACGATCTTCGTTTTTGACATAGAAATACTCCTTCGATAAGAGGATCAGGCGCGGGAGGCGATGATCTTTGCCACGGCATCCGGTGTAATGTCGCCGTGTTCGCCGAAAACCGAATCCCGCTCCGTGAAGCGTTCGCGTACTTTGCGGGCGGCTTCCTTGGCGGAGATCTTATAGTCGCCCAGGCGCGTCGGCATCTTCAAGGAATGGAAAAACGCCTCGGTCTTCACGATGGCCTCTTTCGCGGTCTTGACGTTCCAGACGCGACGGCCGTATTGTTCGAGCTTTTTCTTTTTAGCCGTCAATTTGTACTGCCAGACCCCCGGAAGAACGATTGCCAGCGTTTCGGCATGATCGAGCCCATAAAAGGCGGTCAACTCGTGAGCGATCATGTGCGTCGACCAGTCCTGCGGCACCCCGCAACCGATCAGGGTGTTCAGGGCAAGCGTCGCACTCCACAAGAGTGTCGCACGGGCTTCATAATCCTTGGGTTTCTTCAAGGCCGTGGGCGCTACTTCGATCAAAGTTTGAAGGAGCGATTCTGCCATCCGATCCTGAAGCGGAGCCTCCGCCGGATACGTCATGTATTGCTCCATAACGTGCACGAAGGCATCCACGATCCCATTACGCACTTGTTTTGCAGGTAATGAAAATGTCGTCTCGGGATCCAGCACCGAAAACCGCGGGAACACGTGCGGTGAGAAAAAGAAAAGCTTTTCCTGGGTCGCCTTCCGGGAGATCACGGAATTTCCGTTCGCCTCGGAACCCGTCGCGGGAAGCGTCAGGACGGTCCCGATCGGAAGCGCCGTTTTGACGTTGGCGCCGCGTTCGCGAAGGATGGACCAGGGATCGGCCCCGCCAAAACACGCCGCAGCCGCAATGAATTTCGCAGCGTCCAGGACTGACCCTCCCCCCACCGCGAGAATAAAGCCGATCTTTTCTTTTTTAACGGTCTCGACGGCCTTGAGGCAGGTCTCATAAAGCGGGTTCGGTCCGATGCCACCAAGCTCTGTCACACGATGGCCTTTGAGCGCGGCCTTGACCTGTTCATAAACGCCGTTCTTTTTGATCGACCCGCCGCCATAGAGAAAAAGCACGCCTGCTTCTTTGGAAATACGTCCCGAGATCTCGCGGATCATGCTCTTGCCAAAAAGGATCTCTGTGGGATTTTTAAAGGTGAAATTTTGCATTTTTTTGGGCGCAACGGTCAACGCGCAACGCAAAAAAACAACCGTTGTGCTTTGTGCGTTGTTCGTTAAGCGATTAGTATTTGTAATGCTCGGGCTTGTAGGGGCCGTCGAGAGGAACGTCAAGATACTCGGACTGCTTTTTCGTGAGTTTGGTGAGCCGGGCACCCAGTTTGTCCAGGTGCAGCCTCGCCACTTCCTCGTCGAGCTTTTTCTCCAGGCGATAAACGCCGGGCTTCTTGGGATTCGTCACCAGATCGATCTGTGCGAGCGTTTGATTCGTGAAAGAATTCGACATCACGAAGCTCGGATGGCCTGTGGCGCAGCCAAGGTTCACGAGACGGCCCTCCGCAAGCAAGATGATCGAATGCCCGTCCGGGAAAACATATTTATCGACCTGTGGTTTGATATTGATCCGCTTCACGCCGGGCCATTTTTGGAGTTGGGCGATCTGGATCTCATTGTCAAAATGCCCGATGTTGCAGACAATGGACTCATCCTTCATCTTCGACATGTGTTCGGCGGTGATCACGTCGATATTGCCCGTCGTGGTCACGTAAATATCCCCGATATCCAGCACGTCTTCGAGGCGCGCGACCTGAAAACCGGCCATGGTCGCTTGGAGCGCGCAGATCGGATCGATCTCGGTCACGATGACACGGGCACCGAAACCGTGCATGGCCTGGGCGCTTCCTTTCCCCACGTCTCCGTAGCCCAACACCACGGCGACCTTACCCGCGATCATCACATCCGTCGCGCGTTTGATGCCATCCGCCAGGGACTCACGGCACCCGTAGAGATTGTCGAACTTGGACTTGGTCACGGAATCGTTCACATTAATGGCCGGAACCAAAAGCTTCCCCTGTTCCTGCATTTTGTAAAGGCGAT
>CAZPCF010000202.1:0-3679 GCA_964585045.1 uncultured bacterium | reverse complement strand
CGCCTTGATCAAAACCTTCTGGTCCATCCCGGTCAGCACCTCGAACCTTCTGAAGACATCCGCCATATCTTCAAAAGAAGAGCGCATGACCGCCTGAAGGATCTCGAACGGCCGCGTCCCGGGCTTGACGCCTAATTCGAACGAAACACGCTCCTGAAGAAATTTGAAGAGTCTCGGTGTTAAGTCTTCTTTCTTGGTTAATGTGTTGCCGTACAATTTCATATTCGCCTCAAGGATCTGCCTTAGCGGAAAAGAGATCCCAAAGGCCCGAACGAGCTTGGCCGCGACACCGCCCGCCCGGCGTAGTGCGAAGGGGTCCTGACTTCCCGTGGGTTCAATGCCCGAGCCCAGCGCCCCGATCAAAAGATCCAGCCGATCCATGATCCCGAAGAGCGCCCCAAGAAGGTCTATGGACTTTTTAACCTTCGAGTGGTCTTCCGTCAGGTTCTTGGGAAGGTATTGGGTGCCGATCGCTGACGCGACTTCATTTTTTTCTCCGGCCTCGAGGGCGTATTCTCGGCCCACGATCCCCTGGAGGTCAGGCATTTCATAAACAAGATGGGTCACAAGATCGATCTTGGAAAGCGCGGCAACACGCGCGAGGTCCTGGGCGAGTTCTTTTTGTCCTGCCGCCGCAGCGAACTCCGCAGCCATCTTTTCAAGCCTCTCGGTCTTGTCGAGAACAGAGCCGAGTTTTCCGAGATAAACGAGTTCGGCGAGTTTGGGCTTCTTCTTTTCGAACGTTTCGCGCGTGTCCATTTCATAAAAATAACGGGCGTCCTTGAGTCGCGAATCCAGGACATTTTCATAATCCGAACGGATCTCCGCGAGGCCGTTACGTTTGCCATTCATCACAGCCACGAACTGATTTTTCATTTTCCCTCTGGCGTCACAGCAGGCAAAGACTTTTTGATTCTTTTTCATGCAACTCGCAAGCACCTCTGCGGGAAGCTCAAGATATTCCTGCGAGAAAGTCCCTTCCAGAAAGAACGGCTCTTCCACAAGATGCGCGTTCATGTGCACCAGTTCTTCATCGCTCTGTTTTTGTCCGAAACGGTTTTTGAGAACTCCGCGGATCAAGGCCTCGCGGGTCCCGAGGAGCAGATGAACATGTTTCTTTTTTAGAAGCGCGACATAAGCCTTCCAATCTGCCCTTGGGATCGTGAAACTTTGCGGTGAAAGAAAGCGGTGGCCCAAGCTTTTATTGCCGGACTTCACATCCGCGAGTCCAAGCGGTATCTTTTTGGCATCCATCAGAACGACCAGCCACCGGATGGGGCGCGGAAACCGGAACCCTGACGGTTCCCAGCGCATGAGCTTGGGAAAAGAAAGTGAGGCGAGAAGTCCCTGTATCAGATCGGGAAGGAGGGTCACGACGGCCCCGCCTTTTTCTTTTTTCTTCAGGAATACGAATTTCCCCTTGGGGGTTTCCCGGACTTCGATGTTTTTTTCCGCGGCCTGTTTACTCCTGAGAAACCCTTGAAGCACGGGCGTGGCTTTTCCCTGCGTGTCATAGCACTTTTCATAAGAAGGCCCCGAAATCTCGAGTTCCCGATCCGGCTGCATCGCAGCGATCCCTTGGACAAAAAGCGCGACGCGGCGCGGTGTTGCTTCAACCTTGATGTCCGTGAAAGCGATGCGTTCATCCACCAGTTTTTGACGCGTCTTCGCTGCCAGCTCGTCATAAATAACGTCCAGGCTTCCCACCGGCAACTCTTCGACCCCGATCTCGATCAATAAATTACTCATAAAAACGACAATAGACTATCGACTAAAGCCTCTTGCCAGCCTCCTTTGTGACAGAGCTAATCAATCCATAAAGTATTTTGCTTGTTTCTTGAACCAATAATTCCAATTCTTTATATTTTTTCGCTTCCAGGTAAGAGAATCGGGAAGCCAAACTCAACAGATACTCCGCTTCGGCAGCAGAACCTCTAGCAATATACAAAAAATGAAGATGATCTTTTTGATGCTGTCGACTCGCCCCCTCCGCAATATTAGCGGCAATCGAAACGGCCGATCTTCGAATCTGAGATGTTAAACCGAAAAGCTCTTCTTTTGGAAATGATCGCGTCGACTGATAAACAGCTAAAACAAACTGATCGGCATAGTGAAACGCCCGAATCTTCTTGTAGTCCCTCATAGCATCTTCAGTCGTTAGTCGTTTGTCTTTAGTCGTTTGTCTTTAGTCTTAAGGAGTGGAAAATTCTGCGCCTTGCGGCTTTCAAGATAACCTTCCGCGCAGCGACGGGCCAAAGCCCGGACACGGGCGATATAACGTGGCCGTTCGTTCACGCTTACGGCGCCGCGGGCATCCAGAAGATTAAAAATATGCGAGGTCTTGAGGCAGCAATCATAGGCCGGCAAGACCATCCCGCCTTCCAACAGACGCGTGGTCTCTTTTTCATAATCCTCGAAATGGCGCCGGTAAATCTCGGGATCCGATCCCTCGAAATTGAATTTTGAGAATTCCCGTTCTCCTTGCAGATGGACATCGCCGTAGGTCACCTTATCATTCCATTGAATATCGAAAAGGGAATCTTTCTGCTGGAGAAACATGGCGATGCGCTCCAGACCGTAGGTGATCTCACAAGAGATAACATCAAGATCGATCGAACCGCACTGCTGGAAATAAGTGAACTGTGTGATCTCGAGACTGTCGAGCCACACTTCCCAGCCAAGTCCCCACGCGCCGAGCGTCGGGGATTCCCAATCGTCCTCCACAAAACGGATGTCATGAGAAAGAGGATCAATACCGACCGCGCGGAGACTATTCAGATAAAGCTCCTGGGGGTCCCCGGGGGACGGTTTCAGAATGACCTGGTACTGGTAATAATGTTGGGTCCTGTGCGGATTTTCGCCATACCGGCCGTCCGTAGGTCTTCGGGAGGGCTCCACGTAAGCCGCTTTCCAGGGCTCGGGCCCAAGGGCGCGAAGGAACGTATTCGGGGAAAAAGTGCCGGCACCAACTTCGATATCATAGGGCTGCATCACAAGACAGCCTTGGCGGGCCCAGTAGTCATTCAGCTTTTGTATTAACTCTTGGAATGTCAAAGGCTTAGGCATCGTCTTCCATGCAAGGTTCTTAGGGGTTAAAAACACCTTATTAAAGAGGCGGCATTGTAACAAAAACCTCCTGACGAATCAAGCTAAGGGAGGAAAAACGTCAGGAACCGTGATGTTGGACTCTTAGCTCTTCCAAGACCTTAAGAGCCTCCTGCCGCTCACGGCGGACGGGATTGGCCTGCAAAGCAACAAGGGTCAAAAGTTCAAAAGTGTTGCGTAAAGAACCGAAACGCCTTTACTGCCCAACCGCTATATATTCACAATACCAATCTGCCAAAGGATGACTATAATTTGTTTTCACGGAAAAATCAAAACCGTCCTTAGTGATATTCCACACCCAAGTCCATACATGTTTTGGCGTCGCCCCCCACTCAGTATCCAAAAAACGCCATCCATCAGCCGATGGGCCATTTTTGGCATTAAGTTGCACCAAAACGATAGGGGCGCTGGTAAAAGTACCGCTTGGGAAAAGAATGTGTGTTGTTGTTTTCACATCCGTCGATGGAGCACTCACGTATACGCTATTGGACGCTATTTTCGCATTCCCAAAATTCTGCCAGCCAGAACCGTTTTTATAAAGCAGGCCACCCACATTTGAGCCGCCGGCGTCCTT
>CAZPCF010000201.1:0-3682 GCA_964585045.1 uncultured bacterium | reverse complement strand
AACACGACCACGAATTTACGCATGATATTTTCCCCTTGCGAATGGCACCTGTTTAAAGACGGGTGATTATACCCCTGCTGAAACGGGCTGGCTAGGCGATTTAGAAAAGTCAGACGGCGCGTGCGGGGTGACGGGATCCTTTGGATGAACTAGCGTATCTTGAGGACGCGCTCGATCTTGCCCTGGAGACTTACAAGATCGAAAGGCTTTTCAAGAAAACCACTGATACCCTCGAACTCAAAAGCCAACTGCTTCGTTTTTCCCGCACCGGTGAGCACGATGACGGGAGTTTCCCTGATGCGGGCCTGTTCCTGAGGATCCTTGTGGCGATACGAGCGGAGCTTGCGAAGATAGGTCAGTCCGTCCTCGCCCTCCGGAATGATGATATCAAGGACCACGCAATCGGGCTTGCCTTCTTCTGTCTTCCGCAAACCCTCTGCCCCCTCGGGGGCGGTCAGGACCTTATAACCCAGAAGCTCGAACTTCCCTTTGATGATCTGGCAGAGATCTTCGTCATCATCGATCACAAGAAGGCATTTTTCATTCTTCAGCATTGGGACCTCAAAAGGGGTTCAAATATGACAACCACCCTCCAAAACACCCGCGAACCGGACAAGCACTCACGGGATCGTATTCTCCACCCAGCTTAACATCCGGAAATCCTTAAGCCTGTGAGGACCTTTCCGGAAGAAGGGACGATCTCCCTGCCTCTTCCAACTCAAAACTTCTGACAAAAACGCTTACAGGAGGCGCCGGGGCGGGCCTAAAAACAAACGAGCCCCCGGCGGTTTTATTTTTTTTTATTTAATGCCTGTATGATAAACCCGACACAGATCAACACAACGCCAACGATCAAGCAAAGCTCCGGGCTCAGCGTGAAGCTCTGCAGGATATTCAATTTATTGACAATAATATAGGAAATCAAAAACGCCCCTACTCCATAACACATCATTTCGAGAAAATTCATCATTCTTTTTCCCATATCCCCTCCTTTAAAACCAGTTTGCGTGAAACTGTCCCTATAACAATACAATTTTTTCGCGCCCTACTCAACAAAAACAAATCTCGGGTTTTAAGCCAAAATATGGCCCCCAGCAAGGCGGGGCCTTGATATTCTGCTGATTCCCACCCCCTGGTTATCGGCTCCTCCGGAGAATGGGATGAGCTGAAAAACAAGCGGAGTGCGGCAAACGAGACAAGGGGTGCGGGATACGCCTTATGCTGTACGGATCCGGACGGGCGCCGGGACCTGCTTGGATTCGAGGAGGTCCATGATCTGGCTGATATAGGTCTGGATATGCGGCGGCGGGTTGCCATCGAAGAGAAGGAATAAATTCAAAAAGAAATGACGCACCTCCGTCGCAAGTTTTTTGTCTTTGATCTGCGCTAGCCGGCATTCCAGTTCGTCTGACGACATGAATTGTGTTCCCCTTCTCTGTCTAATAGAAGGCTAACACCTTATTTCAATTTTACAAGTCAGCGCCGCTTTAAAATAGCAATGCCCGGCATCCACCATCTCTTTTATGAGATCCGGCTGAAATATAACTGAAGGAAATATCCGGCAGGTTCGATAATCCTAGAAGCTGTAATGCCGTCGTGTCTTATATCGAAGAGAGAACTGTATTCAGAACGCGCAGGCCCTGTGCCTGACAAGGAGTTCCGTCTTATGATGAAGAAGATCCTTTTGGTCGGGATCCTGATGGCCCTTATTTCTATGGCCCCCACCCCCGCGTTCGCGGTGGGCTCCGGAGGATTTGAAAACGCTTCTTTTAGCGCGAAGTCATTGGCTTTGGGAGATGCCGTCACGGCCACACCGGATGAACCTGCGGCCATTTCGTACAACCCGGCCGGTATCGCGGACCTCCCGGGCGTGCAGGTCCAGGGAGACGCCAATTTCATCAGCATGTTGACATACAAAGAAAATGAAACGGGCAACTCACGCAGCACAGGAACGCTCCACCTTATTCCGACCGGTTATGTCACGATCAACCCCGGCAAGTTCTTCCGTGACAAGCTCGCTTTCGGCTTCGGTATGGATTCACCGTTCGGGTTAAGCACTAAATACAAATCCAATGATCCGTCGGCTAAATACACGGGATACAGCAACTACCTCAAAATGTACGCGCTCAAACCTACCATCGCCTACAAGATCACCGACAAGGTCTCTGTCGGCGGCGGCCCGATGTGGTACAGGGTCGAAGATTTCGGCGGCGTCCAGGCCTATCCTACCAGCGTCCCTGGTTTTGCCGGTACGACCGACGGACAAGTCCGGCTCAACACCTCGGGAAACAAATGGGGCTGGCAATTGGGCACGTTGATCAAACTGACCAAGAAACACCGGCTGGGGTATTATTTCCGGAGCCCCGTCGTGATCAAGGCGCGTGGCCAGGGCAAGGTGGAGGATTCCACCGCTTTGCTCCTCCTGGGCAGCCCCAAACATAATTTCGAGACAGGCGTCCACACTAAGCTCTCTTTACCCATGAACATGACATGGGCCTACGCCTACCAGCCCACTGAAAAGACGCATTATGAGGCGGATTTTACCTGGTCGCATTGGAAAACGCACAAGCGGATTTATTGGGTGGTCGATCCTGTGGCCAATGCCGCGGATAACGCCGTTTTTGACGCGATCCGCAATGCGGATAAAGATTGGCGAGACAGCTTCGGCATTCAGCTCGGCGTGAGCCACAAACTCACAAAGAAACTGACGCTTCGAGGCGGAAGCTGGTTCTATTGGACCCCGATCCCGAACAAAAGCTTCATCCCCGCAGTTCCGGACGCTAATCACTTAGCCGTCAGTATCGGCGCAGGTTACGAGATCAACAAATACCTCACCGCGGACCTTTGCTATTACAATTCGTTCTATTTCACCCGGAACGTCAGCAATGCCTACGTGAGCGGGAATTACACCACGTACTCGCAGGCGTTCACGGTCAGCTTGACCGCGCATTGGGATGATATTTTCCCGCGTTCCTCCGGGAATAAAGGGATCGAACCTGAGGCGCCTTCGATCGATATAAATCCGGCGGCAGCGTAACAAAAGACGGTCAGGCGACAGTCCCCGGTCCCGGCAAAGACCTTCCCATCCGTGCGAAGACCCAGGCCATTACGACAAAGATAACCGCGAGCACGATCCCCGATTCTCCGGTCATATATTTTGAAAGGGCCGAGGTTTCGGTCGTCAACGGGTCAAAAAGCCACTGGATGTAGAGATTATGGCTGGCATGGAGCAGGACCGCCGGCCAGACGCTCTGCGACTTTAAGCGCAGCCAGCTGATCGGAAAGGTCATCGCCGTCACGGTCACGACCAGCAGAATGAGTTGAGGCAGGACCGGCATTTTGGCAAGGTAGATACCGGAAAGAATGAGCGGAAAATGCCAGACCGACCAGATCAGGCCCGTCACCAGACACGTGGCCGTAAAACTCATCCGCTTATAAAGCTGCGGCACCAGGAACCCACGCCAGCCGATCTCCTCTCCCGCCGCGAACGCCACGTGAAATAAAGTCCCGAAAAGGACCAGCCGGAACGGGCGGAACGGATAATCCGGGTTGATCCCGCCGAAACCCAAGGCCCAGATGATCCCGTAAGCAAGCCCCGCGTAGACGACCGGAAGGAAATACCCGAACCCCAGCCAGCGCGCTTGGCAAAGCCTGAACCCCAGGCCGGAGAGGTCCTTCGGGG
>CAZPCF010000200.1:0-3710 GCA_964585045.1 uncultured bacterium | reverse complement strand
TTCTTATTTTGACTGACACGGAGCCTCCTTTGAAGCTTCTTGATTAAACGCCTAAGATCACTCTTTTTCCCTACGAATCACCGCACCGAGGGCTGTGAGTTTTTGTTCGAGGTTCTCATAACCCCGGTCCAAATGGTACACGCGTTGGACTTCCGTCGCGCCTTCTGCGATCAAGCCCGCGAGCACAAGCGCTGCGCTGGCCCTGAGGTCGGAGGCCATAACAGGCGCTCCGCTCAACTTTTTGACGCCATGCACAATGGCGCTCGGCCCCTCCAAAAACACCTTCGCCCCCATACGGCCGAGTTCGGGTACATGCATAAAACGATTCGGGTAGATCTTTTCCGTGATCACGCTGATCCCCGGCGTGACCGTCGCAAGCGCCATCGCCTGTGCCTGCAGATCCGTCGGGAACGCCGGATACGGCAGCGTTGTGATGTCGACGGGCTTCAGCCGCCCGTTCTTTCTCACCCGCGCGGAGTTCTTGAACTTTTCGACACGCACACCTGCCTGATGAAGCTTGTCAATCACCGCGTTCAGATGGCTCGGCTCCATTTTCCGGACCAGGATATCCCCGCCCGTGATCGCTGCGGCATAAAGGAATGTCCCCGCTTCGATCCGGTCCGGGATCACCTGATGCTCCGCGCCATGGAGCTTCCTGACGCCTTCGATCTCGATACGCGGCGAACCTTCCCCCACGATCTTTGCGCCCATCTTTTTTAAAAACTTCGCAAGGTCCACGACCTCGGGTTCGCAAGCCGCATTTTCGATCACGGTTTTTCCGTGCGCAAACGTTGCCGCCATCATTACATTGTCCGTGGCCAGTACTGAGGAGCCATAACCTCCTCCAAGATAGATCTCGGCCCCGCGCAATTTTTTTTTGGCTTTGACCTTTACATAACCATGTTCGATGTTTATTTCGGCATTCAGCGCTTCTAGGCCTTTTAAATGAAGGTCGATCGGCCTTGGCCCGATCGCGCACCCCCCCGGAAGCGACACTTCTGCCTCTCCAAGCCGCGCCAAAAGAGGCCCTAGCACGCACACTGAAGCGCGCATGGTCTTCACGAGCTTGTAAGGCGCAAGCGGCTTCAGGTTCTTGCCCGGCTTCACTTTTAAACAACCATTTTCAAGGATCGCCTTCGCCCCCAGCGAGCGAAGGAGCTTCACCATCGTGTGCACATCCCAGAGCGACGGAACATTCGTAATTACGGATTCTTCTTCGGTAAGAAGCGCCGCCGCCATGATCGGCAGCACCGCGTTCTTTGACCCGGAAATATCGACCTCGCCCTTGAGCCGGTTACCGCCTTGAATAATGATCTTATCCATTAAATTCCCCTGGAGGCAGGATACCGGAAGCAGAATGTTACCCGGTTTTTTGTTCCGTCCTCCACCCCGCTTCCTTCATCCTTAAAGATTGCGCGCCATAATGACCCGCTGAACCTGCAAATGGTCATTGAAACGCTGAATGTTATCATAACCCGCTTCGCGAAGCCACGCTGAAACCTTGTCCGCCTGGCCTTGTCCCACTTCCAGGGCGAGCAGCCCTCCGAAGAACAAATGGTCTTTCGCTCCGGCAATGATCTTCCGGTAAAAGTTCAGGCCGTCTTTCCCGCCGTCCAAAGACATTCTGGGCTCGAACTTAAGCTCTTCCTGAACTCCTTTCCAATCTTCCTCGGATAAGTAAGGCGGATTCGAAACGATCAGGTCCCATTTTTCATCGTTGGAGAACGGCTCAAATAAGTCGCCCCGGACCTGTTTCGCGCGATCTTCCAACGCGTAGCGCCTCAGGTTCTTATGGGCCACTTCGAGCGCCTCTCCGGAGATATCAAGAAGCGTTCCTTGAGTATTTTTGAAGGCGCGCAAGATCGCAATAGCGATCGCGCCCGAACCCGTTCCGATATCGAGAAAAGACAGGTGACAGTCACCTTTTTGGGGACAGTCATCGCCGAGCGTCCCTTTTTGGGTGGCTGTCACCTTTTCTTTAATTGCCGCGGTTATTTTCTCAACCAGTATCTCAGTTTCAGGTCGCGGGATGAGGCACCTCTCATCCACATACAACGTTTCCTGCCCAAAAGCCACTTCTTGCAGAAGATAGGCTAGCGGCACTCTCTGAAGTCTTTTTTCGATAAGCGTGAGAAATCGTTCGCAAGTTCCCGAGACGATCAGTTCATGTTCTTCTAAATAAATCCCGGAACGCGCACATCCCAGGAGTTTCATCAAAATACGTTCGCATTCTTCCTGCGCCTCTTCGATGCCGGCTTGTGAAAGTTCTGCGCGGCCCCAGGCGATCAATTCAAGAAGCCCGCTAGGCTTCAGTTTTTTCGAGCAATTCATAGCGTCGTTAGAAGACGAACTTTTTCATCTTCAGCGAGCGCTTCAACGACAGGGTCAAGCCTTCCGTCCAGGATCTGGTTCAGACTGTGAAGCGTCAGACCGATCCGGTGATCCGTCACGCGGTTGTCCGGATAATTATAAGTTCTGATCTTGCCCGAGCGATCGCCGGAACCGATCTGCGCTTTGCGATCCTTGGCGACCTCGGCCTCTTGTTGGGCGCGACGGAAATCAAAGATCTTTGCGCGTAAGATACGCATGGCCTTCGCTTTATTTTTTTGCTGAGACCTCTCGTCCTGGCACGCCACCACGAACCCCGTCGGCATGTGGGTGATGCGCACCGCGGATTCGGTTTTGTTCACGTGTTGCCCGCCGGCTCCGGACGCTCGGTAGACATCGATCCGAAGATCGTCCGCCTTGATCTCGATCTCTTCTTCCTCAACTTCAGGCAACACCGCCACAGTGACCGCCGAGGTGTGGATGCGCCCGCTCGCTTCGGTCCTCGGCACGCGTTGGACGCGGTGGATCCCGCTTTCATATTTGAAGAAGCTGAATGCATGGTCCCCGGTGACGCCGAAAACGATCTCCTTGAACCCGCCGATCCCCGTGGGATTCGTGTCCATCACCTCGACCCGCAAGCTGTGATTTCCGCAATACATGTTGTACATGCGGAAAAGGTCCGCTACAAAAAGCGCGGCTTCTTCTCCGCCCGTTCCTGCACGGATCTCCACGATCACGTCCCGCGCTGCGTCAGGCTGCATGTCCCGTAAGAAAAGCTCCTCGAGCTTGTTTTCCAGCTCCTTCCGCCCCACCTCGAGGGTCTTCATCTCTTCCGTGATAAGGCCTTTCATGGCCTCGTCTCCGTGGCTATCGTCAAGGCTGTGTTTTAATCCAGCGATTTCCTGCTCGATTTTTTTGTATTTTTCGAAGAACTCCATGATCGGCCTTAGCAGGGACATTTCCTTGCTCAGAGCCTGGATCTTGCTCCGGATGGTGTCAGGGCTGGCGAGCAAAGCCTCGATCTCGCGGAACCTTGCCTCTGTTTTTTCTAGCCGTTCACGGATTCTCATAATTTTCCGCTCGATGCGCAAAGCACAACGCTCAACGTATTAGTTATAAGCCTTTCGTTGCGCGTTGATCGTTGCGCGAAATTATTTTCCTTGGGCTTTGACCTTTTCTTTCAGGATCTGGAGTTTTTCTTTCCGGGCATCCTCAGAGAACTTGAGTTTCACCGGCAGCTTGGGCGTGACTTTGGTCGATTTTTTGTTGACGGCCACGCGATCCTGGAATTTCTTCTTGAACCGGTCAATGCGCCCGGCGGTATCCAGGATCTTTTGCTTACCCGTAAAAAACGGATGACAGCTCGAGCAGATATCCACTCG
>CAZPCF010000199.1:0-3758 GCA_964585045.1 uncultured bacterium | reverse complement strand
AAAAGCCAAGGAGCTCGGTACGACCTACTATCAGGATCCTCACGCGCTGATCGGGCAAGTTGAGGCCGTGAGCATCGCCACCCCGACCTCCACCCACTACGCGGTCGCCAAAGAATTCCTTAAGGCCGGCATTCACACTTTGATCGAAAAACCCATCACTCTGAAGCTGGAAGAAGCGGACGAACTTCTCGATCTCGCCCGTCAAAAACATTGCGCCCTCCAGGTCGGACATATTGAGCGCCATAATCCCGGATTCAAGCGCATTGAAGAGATCGCGAAAAATATCCGCTTTTTTGAGATCCACCGCCTCGGCCCTTTTACCGGCCGCATCAACGACTGCGGCGTGGTGCTCGATCTCATGATCCATGACCTGGATATCGTACTTGGACTTGTAAAGTCCGAAGTAGCAAGTTTTGACGCCATCGGCGTGAACGTGCTCACTCCTTTTGAAGATATCGCCAATGTCCGCATGAAATTTAAGAACGGTGCGGTCGCGGATATCACGGCTTCGCGCCTCACGTTCGAAAAACAGCGTAAGATCCGTATCTTCCAGGAAGACGCTTACATTTCCCTCGATTACGGAGCGCAGAGTTGTAAGATCTTCCGCAAAAATGGTACTGAGATCGCTCAGGAGATCGTGGATATTGAGAAAGCCGAACCGCTCAAGGAAGAATTGAAGTTTTTCCTCGCGAACATCCGGTCCGGGAAGAGTCTTGGCCATCCCGATACCGCGGCTCGCGACGCGTTGAAACTGGCGCTTGAGATCGCACGCAAAGTCCAATCCGAACAACCCAAACCCACAGTTCCCTCCCAGCCATGACGAAGAAGATTTTTATGGTCGCCTGTGAAGCCTCCGGCGACCTTCACGGCGCTCATCTCATTTCTGAGATTCAAAAACTTGCTCCGGATACGGTTTTCTCGGGCGTCGGCGGCCCCAAAATGAAAGCTGCGGGCATGCGGATCTTCAACGACATGACAAAGATCTCGGCGCTGGGTTTAGGCGACGTTCTCCGGAACTACTTCACGTACCTTAAGATCTTTAACGAAACGCACAGAAATATCCGGAATGAAAAACCGGACGCCGTGATCCTGATCGACTCTCCGGCCTTCAATCTCCGGCTCGCCAAAAAAATATCCACCCTCGCGCCCGTCCTTTATTACATCTCCCCGCAGCTGTGGGCTTGGGGAAAACGCCGGATCCACATCGTGCGCAAGCACGTTCGTGAAATGCTCGTGATCCTGCCGTTCGAAAAGGACTTCTATGAAGAGGAAGGCGTGGCCGTAAAATTCGTGGGTCACCCCCTGCTCGATGCGATCCCGGAACTCCCGGAGGCCGCTATTCTCCGTGCCCAGATCGGGATCGCTTCAGGCCAAAAGGCGATCGGACTTTTTTCGGGCTCACGGGAAAAAGAGGTCAAACGCATCCTGCCGGTCATGCTCCAAGCAGCTTCCTATCTCCGGAAGGATTTTCCCGAGGCTCTTTTTTTTATCTCAAAGTCATCGAACGTGCGCCCCGAGGTCTACGACGAATTGCTTCAGGGATTGTCGTTTAAATTGGAATGTCCTTCCGTTCCATTTTATGAGCTTGTGAAAGCCATGGATTTCGCCTACGTGGCCTCCGGGACCGCAACCCTTGAGACCGCGCTCATCGGAACGCCGTTCTTTCTCCTCTACAGAGCGAGCTGGTCGACCTACCTCCTCGGAAAACATCTCATCAAAGTCCCTTATCTCGGACTCGTCAATCTCCTCGCGGATGACAAGGTCGTTCCGGAATTCATTCAGCAAGATGCCCACCCTGAAACGCTCGCCCATGAAGCGAAGTTCTTCCTCCAGACCCCGGAACTGCAGCAGAAAATGAAAGAGGAGTTCCGTCAGGTCAGGGAGAAACTCGGAGAAAAAGGCGCGAGCAGGCGAGCAGCACAAGAAATCCAGAATTTCTTAGACTGCAGACTTCAGACGAAAGACCACGGCTAAAATTTTTAAATTTTATTTTTTGTCTTTGGTCTGATGTCTTAGGTCTTGCTTTTCGGTGCGAGCCGCTCCTGTTCTATCCGGAGAAATATTATTGAAGAAATCGGAACCGCTCCCGCCAACTTTATGATTTCTTATCAGAGGATGGCGCGAGCTGCCCTGATCTTATCTGAAGAACTTTTGGAAATCAGGCCTGCTTGCTCCAAGCTTTTATTTTTTATCAGCAGAGGGAGCAAGTTGCCAAGGGAATTCCGGGGAGAGGACCGGCTTGTAGTTCGCCGGACAAGGAACCGGGAAAGTCAGCATTTCGTAAACCCCCACCAAGGCACGTCCTACCGCGTAGAATGAGCCGCGACCTAGTCCTGCGATCCAACTCGGCGGAAGCGTATCGTTGCGAACTTCCTTGGAAAGCTCGTTGGAGATCTCAAACGGGCAAAGAACAACATTGAGGAATCCGCGTTGAAGCTTTCGCTGCGGCGTTCCTTCCCCTTGGATCTCAACCTCGGCAGCCATCAAGGGAAACGAGAAAGCAAGGAGCACGAATAACGCGATCAATGTCTTATAGGGTCTTTGCATAGTCCCAATACCTATCAATTTGTGCGAAGTAGAAATTGGGGCAATCCCAACTACCATCCATGTAAAGAACTTAAAGTTGGGATGGTGGGCATAATTTAACATTGAAGACCCAACAACGCTAGTTCGAAATTCTCGGCACCCTTCTGCGCTTACCTCTCCCATCGCCTGCCCGCCCAAGCTGTGTGACGGGAACAGCGTCCGGTTTATGCGGCAGGCGGGTTGAGGCCGCCGGTGATGTCGCCTTCCATGGCTTCAAGGTCCAGCGTGACGCGTCCGGACGCGAAATCAACTTTGCCCATGTCGATCACGACCGGCATCACGCGGCGCTGCGACTGGAAAACGATCTTCCTCCCGGGGACATCATAATAGGTCGACCAGAGCGTCCCATATGTTTTCTTTTGCACGGGGTCATCGACGCTATATTGACGCTCGCCGGCCTTCACCGCGTCCAGCAGGTATTGCCCCTGAAGGTAGGCGTCGTTCGCGTCCTCCGGCGCGCCCTGTTCTTGGATCTGGGCCAGGGCGTTGGTCGCCCGGACAAAACGGTCTTGGGGCGAGATATCGCCCGGCATGTCAAGGGCCCCGCCCCACGGTTTGTAGTTTTTCAGGTTCTCTTTTTGTTCGGGCAGCTGCGGTTCGTTGGTAATGACGGGCTCATTCCCGTAAAACACGGGCTTGCCGTCACGGAACTCGATTACCGCGGAGCGGCCGCTTTTGTCGCTCACCTGGAAGTGGACAGGCAGGGTGACGGGTTCTAAGCCGGAAACCTCGACCGCCCCGGCATGGATCTTCATCTCTTTCAGGCCGGCGAGCGCTTCCTCGACCGTCGCGAACTGGCTGGCGATGTATTCCGGCAGGAAAAGCGTGCTGACATCCCCCTTGCTTTTGTCGAGCATCTCCGCGGAAAAACCGGCCGTCTCGTCATAAAGGGTCGCCGCGCTCAGGCCCGCTTCGTTGTGCGCCTCGGCGCTGATGCTTTGCCCGGCCACCCCGTCAAACGTCAGGGCCTCATAGAACGCGATGTAACCGTACTTGACGGGCAGCTTGCTTCCATTATGGATCGTGAGGCTCTGGTCCCTGGCCGCCTTCTGCACCGTCGGATGCCCGAACGCTTCCCAATCGACGGTGCGGACGATCACAGGCCCGTAGCCGCTCTGATAGACCGCGCGGCTGCACGCCTCAGCATTAGTGGTTGCGATCAAAAAAGCGGC
>CAZPCF010000198.1:0-3788 GCA_964585045.1 uncultured bacterium | reverse complement strand
TCACCTTGGCCCAATTGCCGCTTCAGATCCTCATGGTGATCATCAATTCCGTGATCTTCGTTTATATGTATATGATGGTCTTCCGGGGTGGATTTTCAAAGCTCGAAAAGAAGAATATCAAGGCCAATCAGGTCAACGTCAAATTCTCGGATGTGATCGGGATCGATGAGGCGAAGGATGAGTGCTGGGAAGTGGTGCAGCTCATCAAGGATCACGCGCGTCTTAAGAAGATCGGCGGCAAGATCCTCCGCGGGATCCTTATGATGGGCCCCCCGGGATGCGGAAAGACTTATCTTGCCAAGGCCATCGCGACCGAAGCAGGGCTGCCGTTTCTTTCGATGGCGGCGAGTGAATTTAATGAGGTTTTTGTGGGGGTTGGGGCAAGCCGTGTCCGTCAGCTGTTCAAGAAAGCGACAAGACTGGCTTATGGATTTGGCGGGTGTATCGTCTTTATCGATGAGATGGATGCGATGGGGCATCGCCGGACGTTCAATCAATTCGGCGGCGCGGAGGCGAATACGACCCAGAACCAATTGCTGGTGGCAATGGATGGATTAAGCGATAAAGCGGAGAACATCATTGTGATCGGGGCGACAAACGCTGCTGAAGATGTTTTGGACCCCGCGCTTCTTCGTCCGGGACGTTTTGATCGGAAAGTTTACATTAAAAAACCAAGCCTTGAAGGGCGTGAATCGCTTTTCCGTTTTTATCTAAGCAAGATCAAATACGAAGCAGCGATCGACTGCAAACGCCTCGCGCGCAAGGCGATCGATAAATCGCCGGCGGATATCGAGAATATCGTCAAGGAATCGGCCCTTATCGCCACGCGCAACAAAAAGGACGTGGTGGGGCTTAAGGACATCTCTGAAGCGATCGAGAGGATCGAGCTCGGAATGAAGCAAAAGCTCACGGTGAACGCTCGTGAGCGGGAGATGACCGCGTATCATGAGACCGGCCATTTGATCGTGACGTATTTGTCGCACCCCCGCGATGATGTGTTCAAGGCCTCGATCATTCCGAGGAAATCATCGCTTGGCGTCGTTCATCCTACCTCGATCGAAGAATGGCATGGCCGTGATCGTGAAACCCTGTTTGCCGATATCAAGATCTGTCTGGCGGGCTATGTGGCTGAGAAGATCAAGTTTGGCACCACCACGACCGGCGTGACCTCGGATTTCAAGCAGGCGATGCAAACCGCCCATTTCATGGTGTGGGTGCTTGGCATGGGGTCTTCCGGAATGATCGGAGATTATACGATCTATAGGGAGGGTAATGCCCTTCTTCTCTCTGAGGATTTGAAGATGCGTTTGAATCAGGACGTGGACAAGATCCTCAAGGATTGTATGACTGAAGTCGAAACGCTTCTCCGGAAGGAAAAAGATCTCTTCGAGCGTTTTGCGCACGAGCTTCTGACCAAACAAGAACTCGATTACGATGAGATCGAGGCTATTTTTGCAGAATTCGGCAAGGTCAATCCTCGGCGATCCTATTTGACGCAGGGTACGGAACCACCGAAGGTTTAAGAACTTGAATTCGCCCGCAATGCTGAAAAGGGGACAGGTATCCATGGATTGCCTGTCCCCCTTTTTTTTCTTGGTGTTTTGTCTTTCCGTGCTTTCAGGCTGCGGATCTGCGACCTACCCGGAAGCCCGTTGCAAAGAGGCCCTTCAAGAGATCGCCCTCAAGGAATATAAGATCCCTCATATCGAAGTCGAATTCGTGGGAACGACTCTCGGAGTGTTCTTGCCTCTCGATAAGCTTTTTGCGGCAGACCTTAAAGAGGCTCTGATGAGCGGAAAAGTGACGGATATGGAGAGTCTTTTCCAGCCGACGGAAGAGGCCATCGATAAGGTCGAGGACATTCTTTTTTCCATGTCGCGGATCATGCTCAGTACGGACAAAAAGATCGATTTTTACTACCTGCAAGCCACGGATATCGAGAAAAGCGGTATGGACCTGACCTTCATCGGGCAGATCGACGATCTTAAGAGGGTCCGGTTCTGGGACATCCCGCGCAGTGAATACCGCAAACGCATTATCCATGATCTTCACATGAACCGGGCCGCGCTTTGGCACCGGCCCGTGCGGCATTTTTTTAAGGACCTGAACGAGGCCACGGTGAGCGATGTCCAGAGCCGTTATTTTCCCAATACTCCTGAGGCCAAGTGGGCGCGGGAATTCTTTTTTACGGACGCTGACGGCTTTGTGGGGCCGCGGGGCCGCGCAAAATGGACGGTCCTAGACTTGAAAAGCATTCCGATCCAGGATAATGACACTGTGGTCTACGCTAAGGCCGAGGTCGCTCCTAAGGACCCCGCAGATACCGGTCTCAAGCCCCAGGTGATGGAATATTTGTTCCAGGTCTCGACCGCGGGCGATACGGAAAAAATACGCCGGATCATCCCGATGGCCTATCTGGATGACAAGACCGCGACGCCTGATTTCACGTTCACCCGTGATATGGTCACAAAAAGCCTCCCGAATTGGGAAGCGGAGTTCAAGACGCCGAACATTACGACGGGGGATTTTCTCTCTCGCCAATTCACACGGCGGTTTCAGATGATCGCCGCTGAAGATGAGCGGATCTCCAATACTTTCGCCAGCGTCAAGCTTGTGGTCCGTTTTGAACCGGAGCCTCAGCGGTGTTTCTTGTTCAGCGCCGTCGCCCCTTTGCGAAACCCAAAAGAAATTGCTTATACTCCGGATCGAGGACTTCACGAGGACGTGCTCTACCTTTGGGAACGCATGGCCCGGGAATTCGTGGAGGTGCTTCGAAGTTATAGCTTTCAGGATTATCAGTCCTTAAAATTCCAGTTGTCCCAGGGCGGAAAGTTGCTGACCTGGATCGCCCCGCGGGAAGATCTCGAGCTTTTCCGCCGCCACAAAAAACCGTTCAAAGACATCCTCGTCCCGTCGGCTGACAATACCTGAGACCTTTTACTTTACCGCTCTTCGGGCGGTGGTATAATAACGCCCTATTTCGGAAGGAAGTTCCCCCCGAGGCTTATTCCGGAAGTGTATTTTTCAAAACCAGGAGGCATCTATGGCAGAATTTAAAGGAAGCAGAACGGCAGAAAACCTCATGAAATCTTTTGCGGGCGAATCCCAGGCGAGGATGCGCTACACCTATTATTCTAAGGTCGCCCTTAAAGAAGGCTATCGCCAGATATCGAACATTTTCCAGGAAACAGCGGACAATGAAAAGGAACATGCCAAGCTTTTCTATAAGCATCTTCTCTCGCACGGCGTAAATGAGAATCCCGTGGAGATCCACGCGAGTTATCCCGTGGCACTCGGCGATACCCTCCATAACCTCAAATATGCTGCCGCCGGCGAAAAAGAAGAATGGGCAGACCTTTATCCCGCCTTCGCTGAAGTTGCGGACAAGGAAGGTTTTGCGGATGTCGCAAGGACCTTCAAGCATGTGGCAATGGTCGAAAAACGTCACGAAGCGCGTTATAACAAACTCCATGATGTTTTGGAACAGCACAAACTTTTTGTGAAGGACGCCAAGGTCTATTGGAAATGCCTGGAGTGCGGGTATATTGTTGAGGCCTCCAAAGCGCCGGAGCGTTGCCCGGTTTGCGATCATCCGCAGGGCAATTTCGAGATCTGGATCGAGAATTATTAACAAAACAGACTACAGACAAGAGACCAGAGACCGGAGCCAGAGCTTTAAGTCTGTAGTCTCCAGTCTGAAGTCTCTGGTCTGACAACAAGGAGAATGCAAATGATCTCGTACAAGCAGCTTGGTTTTGTGAACACGCGCGAAATGTTCCAGAAGGCCT
>CAZPCF010000197.1:0-3789 GCA_964585045.1 uncultured bacterium | reverse complement strand
CTTTCCATGAACGTGTCGCGCGTGATCCTAAAATACCGCAAGAACCAGGACATGAAGGTAACGGAGATCCTGGAGGTGTTTGACAAGATGGAGAAAAATATCGAGCGCATCAAGGCGGTGGTGAATACGCTGACCGGGCTGCTCAAGAAATCGGAAAAAGGGAAATTCGAGCCGTTGTCACTCAAACTTATTTTGGAAGAAACCCTGCCGCTCGTGCAGTTCCAGACATATCTCGACAATCTTACCGGGACGGAGGTCGATTTCAACGTGCCGGGGAATGTCCCCCTGATCCGCGGAGACTTGGAGCGGCTGCAGGAAGTATTTTTGAACCTTTTCATCAACGCTTATCACGCCATGGCCGGTAAACGGCATCGCAAGATCGGGGTATTGGCCGATATCGATCCGCGGGACCCGAACATGGTCGCAATCCATTTCAGGGACAATGGTTCGGGCATGACCGAAGAGGTCATGAAAAAGGTCTTCAATTACGGGTTTACGACCAAGGCGCCTGGCAAGGGTTCGGGGCTCGGGCTTTACATGTGCAAATACATCATCGAATTGCATGGTGGGACCATCACGGTCGCGAGCAAGCTTGGAGAGGGGACGACGTTTACGCTGACGCTTCCAGTCTATTCAGAAACACCAGCACTGAAAAAGTAGACTGCAGACGGCAGACAACAGACGGCTACCAAACCTCAATGGTTTTGTACGGCTTCGGCAGGAACTCGATGTTCCTGTCCAAGCCGAGACGGCAGCTGACAGACAACAGATAACGGGCGACAGGACTGCGGATCGGAGTAAAAAAGATGCGTGATTTTAAGAAAATCAAAGTCTATCAGAAAGCAGAGGCCCTAGTTCTGGTTGTTTATAAGATCACGAAAGATTTTCCGAAAGAAGAGCTTTATGGCCTAACATCGCAAATTCGTCGGGCGGTTGTCTCCATTGCATGCAATATTGCGGAGGGTGCAAGTCGCCAGCATGAAAAAGATTATGTCCACTTTCTATACATTGCTCGTGCCTCGTTGGCTGAAGTTCGATGCCTGATGGGTCTCTCTGCTCAAATAGGTTATCTGTCGCAAACGGATCAAGAACATATTGAAATTTTGCTGGAAGAGAGCTCGAAAATGCTTTATGGTCTTATTAGGTCCATCAAAGAAGGGCTGTAGGCCGCGGTCTGCAGGCTGAGGGCTGAGCTATGAAAAAAAAGATTCTGATCGTGGATGACGAAGCCGGGATCGTCCAGGAGATCAAGGAGTTCCTTGAGGAAGAGGGCTATGAGGCCCACACGGCGGATACGGCCAAGGCCGGGATCCGGTTGATCGAAGAGCTCAAGCCGGACGTGATCCTGATCGACGTGAAGCTGCCGGACGCCTCCGGGACGGAAGTGCTTCGCGCCTGCAAAGAAAGATCTCCCAAGACCAAGACCATTATGGTGACAGGCTACGTGGACCAGAACGTGATGGACGAGGCGGAATTGATCGGCCGCGACACATTCCTCCAGAAACCTTTTGATCTTGTAAAGATCACTGAAGAAATCGAGAAATTACTTAATTGAGACTGCAGACTAGAGACTACAGCCTAGAGACAAAAAACCCTCACCCTGTCCCTCTCCCCGGGGGAGAGGAAAGGAGAAGGGAAGTTTTTACTGTAGTCCGTAGTCTGAGGTCTGAGGTCTGATGAAATGAATTTCATAAAAACATCCATTGAAGGTGTGCTCGTGATCGAGCCCAAGGTCTTCAACGACCCGCGCGGCTTTTTTTACGAGAACTACCGCAAAGAACTCTTCGTCCGGAATGGCATCAAGGACGATTTCGTGCAAGACAATGTCAGTTCTTCCGCCAAGGGTGTGCTCCGGGGGTTGCACTATCAGATCGCACCGCGTGCGCAGGCCAAGCTCATGCGGGTCCTTAGCGGGTCCGTCTATGATGTGGTGGTGGATATCCGTCCCCGTTCCGAAACATTCGGTAAATTCTTCTCGATCGTGCTTTCTGCCGAGAACCGCAAAATGCTCTATATCCCCAAAGGTTTTGCCCACGGGTTCTGCGTGCTGGAAGAAAAGACGGAGTTCCTTTACAAGGTCTCGGATTATTATTCCCCCGAACATGAACGGGGGATCCTCTGGTCAGACCCCGGACTCGCGATCCCCTGGCCCAAGATCGATCATGCGTTCATTCTTTCGGAAAAGGACAGGAAATATCCGATGCTGAAAGCATTGACTGCAGACTAGAGACTACAGACTGCAGACGGGACCCCTCACTCTATCCCTCTCCCCGGGGGAGAGGAAAGGTAAGAGGGAGTTTTTGCTGTAGTCTGTGGTCTGTTGTCTGTAGTCTGAAAGGAATCCGGTGAAAAAATACATTTATAGTGCGGTTCTGGTCGCAATTGTGGCAGCGCTGGCCATCTTCTTTTTCAGGCCCCCAGAGACCACCAACCAGCCTCCTCAATCGATCCTTAAGATCACATTCCGCTTTCCCGAGAACTATGAATTCACGGCCGGCGCCCCTTTTTTACTTACCTGGCGAACCGAAGATCCGAATGGAAAACTCTCGGTCACGGTGCCGGATGAGAGTTTCGATCCTCTCGTTTCCCCTTACAAGCTTGCTTTCTCTCCGGGTCCGAACGCCGCGGCCGTGGTTCTGAACGCGCGGCTCTATTACTGCCACAAGACAAGCCGTATGTGCTTTCAGGATGATTTCCAGGCCCGTGTCCCGCTTCAGCCCGGCATCACTTCTCCCGTTCCCTGGGTTTGGGAGATAACTCCAAAACAGACTTGAGACTGTAGACAACAGACTTCAGTCCAAAATAAAGCTGCTGTCTGTGGTCTGCGGACTGTAGTCTGATTTTTATGAAACACACGATCGCAGTCAAATCCAATGCAAAGAAGAACGCGGTAGAGCAGGTCGCGGACGGTTCACTCCGTGTATTTGTCAAAGCTCCGCCTTTGGAGGGCCGCGCAAACGAAGCCGTGATCGAAACGCTAGCCGCGCATTTCAAGGTCCCGAAAAGTCGCGTTACGATCGTGGGGGGGCTCAAAAGTAAGACAAAGACCGTGCGCATTGACGAATGACAATGTTATAACCAACGCAACGCGCAACGGTCAACGTTCAACGTGCGCGTTCCAATAGCGTTTTGACGAGATAAATTCGTTGTGCATTGCGTGTTGAGCGTTGTGCTAAAATAACGCCATGTTCCGACACTTCGCAGAGCTCATGCAGCGTTTCCGCTGGCCGGTCCTGCTGATCATGATAATCAGCGTCTTTTATTTTGGGACCGCGACCTTGAAGCTTTCGGTCGATCCTTCCATGGAAACGCTCTTTATCAAAAAATCCCCCGAATACCAGTATTACCAGCAGTATCGCGTCAAATATGGCAGTGATCAGATGATCGCCGTTGCGATGTCAACGGAAGACCTTTTCACTCCCGCCAATCTCAAAACCCTCAAAAGTATCACCGACGGCATTGCCAGCTATTCGCAGGTGGAGCGTGTGATCAGTCTCGCCAACGCGATGGACATCAAACATAAACTGCTCGGCGTGAAGACCGTGCCGGCGCTGGAGGGGGTATTCGAAGGCGATCGGTCGATCGAGGATGTCAAAAAAGAAGTGCTCCAAAACGAACTCTACCTCAGCAATATCGTTTCCAAGGACGGGACGATCGCCAATATCCTCGTCTATCTTAAGCCCGCGGAAAGGAACAGCGCCGCGGCCAATGGCGCGTTCATTAAGGCGCTCAAAGATTATCTGGCCGATTTTGAGCAGCCGGGTGTGAAATTCTACATGGCCGGCGCGC
>CAZPCF010000196.1:0-3831 GCA_964585045.1 uncultured bacterium | reverse complement strand
ACACCGCGGACATCTTTTTCCGCCTCGACATGGACCGTGATCCAATCGGCGCCGGCCTTACGGAATTCATCAATATAGCGGGATGGCGTGTCGATCATTAAGTGGACATCCAACGGCAGCTCCGTGACCCTACGGATCGCGCTTACCACGAGCGGCCCGATCGTAAGATTCGGCACAAAATGCCCGTCCATCACATCGATATGGAGGGCGTCACATCCGGCTTTTTCGACATCCCGGATCTCTTCGGCAAGCCTGCTGAAATCCGCGGAAAGCAAACTCGGTGCGATCATTATTTTCTTCACTTCATCCTCCGTTCTTCACACAGGGGACAGACAGACACCTGATGTCTTCCCCCTGAGGCTTTTAACATCCCTCGATCACAAGATTTCGAGTGATCTCTTTTTGCATCTTTCCAGACACCGGCCCGATCAGCGAGAGATTCAGATTCCTGGTCCGGAATATCTTCTGAGCAACCCCTCGAATGTCTTCCAGCGTCGTCGTCTCGATCTTTTGACGGATCTCTGCTTTATCCGGCAACTCCCCGGCACAGAGGGCCTTTTCGCCGACCCAAAGCAAATGGTCCAGTGTGTCTTCCACGCCCAGAGAGACCTGGCTCATGAAATAATCCTTCGCACGGCGAAGCTCACCCGGCTTCACAAAACTTTTCCGCACCTTCGAAAGTTCCCGCAAGATCACTTCGACGGCGCGCGCGGTCTTTTTCGTCTCCACCCCGGCGGAGACCGTAAAAACCCCGGCATCTTGAAAAGCCGACATGCCCGATTTAATCTCATACGCAAGGCCCCGCTTTTCGCGCACTTCTTCGAAAAGACGGCTCGACATGTTCGCCCCGAGCATGATGTGCAACAGGCCCAGCGTGTAGCGGTCCGGATGCATGCGCGGCAAGGCGTGAAGCCCGATCACCAAATGCGTCTGCTCGGTCTTCTTTTCATAAAAATGCGTACGCGGCCTGGATTGGTCGTTTTTCGCGGGGACAAAAACCGAAGGCTTTTTCTGTTGGCGCGTCTGATAGATCGGAGCAACGCGCGACAGGACTTCGTCGTGGTCCACATCCCCGGAAACCGAAACCAGGATATTACTGTGATGATAATAATCCTTTTTATATTTCAGGATCTCGGCACGTGTCATCCGGGACACCGTTTCCGATGGGCCGGAAAGTGTCCGGCCAAGCGGCTGATCGGGCCACAAAAGCTCGCTCATCAAGTCATGCACATGATGCGAAGGCAGGTCGCGATACATCTTGATCTCTTCAAGGATCACCTGCCTTTCCTTGGCAAGTTCGTTGGCCGGCACCGTGGCATGGAGCACCATATCGGAAAGCACTTCAAGCGCCCGCGGGTAGTATTGCTTCAGGAGCTTCGCGAAGTAGCAGGTCATTTCCTCGCCCGTGAACGCGTTCAGGATCCCGCCCACCCCCTCGATCTCTTCTTTGATCTGACGCGTGCTCCGCGTGGGCGTTCCCTTGAACATCATGTGCTCGAGAAAATGCGAGATCCCCGAGATCTTCTTCGACTCATAACGGCCTCCTGCCTTGACCCATATTCCCACAGCCGCCGAGTCGCGATTTGCCATCGGAACCGTCAACACCCGCAAACCGTTCTCTAAAGTTGTTAATTTGTAAGTCATAAGATCAGACTAAAGACTATCGACCATAGACCATCGACCAAAGCCCTTTGCCTGCCTCCTTTTTGACGGAATTGATCAATCCGTAAAGTATTTTACTCGTTTCTTTTACCAAAAGATCTAATTCCGCATATTTCTTCGGCTCAATATAAGAAAATCGAGAAACCAAACTCAACAAATACTCCGCCTCGGCAGCAGAACCTCTGGCAATGTATAGAAAATGAAGATAATCTTTCTGGCGCTGGCGGCTCGCTCCTTCTGCAATATTTGCAGCAATCGAAACCGCCGATCTTCGGATCTGGAATGTTAAGCCAAAAAGTTCCTCTTTCGGAAATGATCGCGTCGCCTGATAGATTGCCAAGACAAACTGATCGGCATATTGAAATACCCTAATCTTTTTATAATCCCGCACTGCCGTTAGTCGTTAGTCGCTGGTCGTTAGTCTGGCAATCGACATAATTCTGCAATATTCTTTGAGCGGCCAACTGGTCGATCACTTCTTTGCGCTTATCGCGTCTCACATCAGCCGAGATCAGCATCCGCTCGACTTCTTTGGACGAGAGCCGCTCGTCCCACATCACGACCGGTACTGCAAGCCGCGACTGATACCACTCGACCTCCCGGACCCGTTTCTCGGCCGCGATCCCCATCTCACCCTTAAGCGTCACGGGGAGCCCGACTACGACCTTTTCCGCTTTATGCTCGAGGATCAATTTCTGGATCTGTGCCAGGACCTGCTCCCGTCCTTTGACCTCAATCGTTTTTACCGGGAACGCGATCGTTGTTCCGGACGGGACAAATGCTACGCCGATCCTCTTTTCTCCGAGATCAAGACCTAAGAGAGCTCCCCTCATGCTCCGTGTACAGCCCGGGACATCTTCGCAATAAAACGTTCGGCGGATGGAACTCCCTTTTTCAAGTGATTGATCACGGCGCTGCCGACGATCACGCCGTCCGACATGCGAGAGATGTCTTTTGCCTGTTCCGGCGTGGAAACACCGAACCCGACAAGAACCGGCTTTTTTGTCATCCGCTTGAGCTTCTGTAGGTGCTCGGTAAGGTCGCTTGGCAAAGCCTTCCTTGCCCCGGTCACACCCCGAAGAGAAACGTAATAGATGAACCCTTGGGACTTCCCCGCAAGCATTCTCGCCCTTTTATCCGAAGTCGTTGGTGCAACGAGGTTTACGATATGGAGTTTTCTTCTATTGCATTCTTTGTGAAATATAGGCTCTTCCTCGGGCGTGAGGTCCGGAATAATGAGCCCGTCAAAACCCGCGGCTTTGGCGTCCCGCACGAAATCATTTTCCCCGTACGCGTAAATGGGATTGAGATAGCCGAAGAAGAGGATCGGTATCTTGGAGCCCTTTTCGCGGAGCTCTTTAACGAGGCTCATGGCGCCGCGCATCGTGACGTGCTTTTTAAGCGCCTCCTCCGAAGAATATTGGATCGTGGGCCCGTCAGCAAGAGGGTCCGAGAACGGAAAACCCAGCTCGATAATATCTACGCCGGACCGTTCCGCGGAAAGGATGAGCCTTTCGGTCGCGGCAATGCTTGGATAACCGAACGTGAGGAAGACGCAGAACAGCTTCCTTTTTTTCCGCGTAGCCTGTTTGATTTTATCCGACAAAAAATTTTTCAACATTTTTTCCCTTTATTATTTCGGACATCAGACTTGAGACCTGGGACGAGGGCAGAAAACTGTCACCAGCCTCTAGTCTGTGGTCTCTGGTCTGTAGTCTCAGAGATGTTGCTGCACCGTATGAATGTCTTTATCTCCGCGACCGGAAAGACAAATGATCACAACGTCCGACCGTTTCGTCTTGGACATCAGCTTGGGTAAGTAGCCCAACACATGGGCGGGTTCAAGCGCCGGCATAATGCCTTCGAGCTTCGTCAGCATCTCAAAACCTTTGAGCGCGTCACCGTCCGTTACGCCCCGATAGGACACGCGGCCCGAATCCTTCAAATACGAATGTTCCGGCCCGACCGAGGGATAATCGAGCCCCGCCGAGATCGAATGCGCGAGCTGAACCTGGCCGTTCTTGTCCTGAAGCAAATAACTTTTCATGCCATGCAAAATGCCGGGCCTTCCCTTCGTGATCGATGCCGCATGGTGAGTGGTGTTCACCCCTTCTCCCGCCGCTTCAATGCAATGATACGAACTCCCCGGTCTTTAAGAAATGCGGAGAA
>CAZPCF010000195.1:0-3864 GCA_964585045.1 uncultured bacterium | reverse complement strand
AATGATCGATGCGATCAGACGCTCCGGCCTCGGCTATTTTCACGCACCATTCCATCATCCCGTCTTCGCAAAAATGCAACCCTTGCGTAAAGCGCTGAAACGGCGGACCGTCCTGAACCTGCTCGGACCTTTGGTGAACCCGATGCGGCTGGATCATCAGCTTGTGGGCGTTTCCGAAAAACGCCTGATCCCGCTTTACGCCAAAGTGCTTTCAAAATTGGGCCGGGAAACCGCCCTTGTATGCCATAGCTTTGACGGGATGGATGAGATCTCCACTTCGGTACCGACGACGGTTGCCTGGGTGACGCCGAACAAAATACGGATGTCGGTGATCCGGCCCAAAACTTATGGCCTTAAGAAAGCATCCCTGCGGCATCTTACAGTCCATTCGGTCAAAGAAAGCAAGGCCCGGGCTCAAAATATCCTGTCCGGAAAAGAAAAAGGGCCGGCGCGCGACACGATCCTCCTGAATGCCGCCTATGGACTTTTGCTTTGCGGAAAAGCAGGCTCCGTTCAAGAGGGGATCGCTCTTGCGCAGAAGTCCATCGATTCCGGCAAAGCTTTGGGAGTCTTAAAACAACTTAAAGCCCGGACACATTGATATGATCTTAAACGATATCCTTCTCCAGAAACGGAAAGACCTCGACGAACTGAAGCAGCGAATGCCCCTCGCACGTCTCCAGCGCATTATCGAAAAAACCGAACGGCCGAAGCCCCGGTCTTTTCGCAGCGCGATCTTGTCCACGAGGCACCTCAATATCATCGCCGAGCTCAAGAAGGCATCGCCTTCGGAAGGCGTGCTACGCGAAAATTTTCAACCCCTTCGCATTGCAAGCCTTTATGAATATGCCGGCGCCTGCGCCATCTCGGTCTTGACGGAGCCGCATTTTTTCAAGGGCCGTTCCAGTTATCTAAAAACCGTCCGCCAAGTTACCCGGCTCCCTCTCTTGAGAAAAGATTTCATTTTTGATCGTTTCCAGCTTTATGAGACCGCTCTCCTGGAGGCCGACGCGTTCCTCTTGATCGCCTCGATCCTAAGCGAAGAAGAATTGAAAGAGCTGATCGCCCTGGGAAAGGAACTCAAGATGGATGCCTTAGTCGAGGTTCATTCCGACGCAGAACTCAAGAAGACCGTGGAGGCCGGAGCCACGATCATCGGGATCAACAACCGGGACCTCAAAACACTTAAGGTCGATCCCGAACGCGCGAAACTTCTGATCCCACATATCCCAAAAGGAACCGCCATCGTGGTGGAAAGCGGCCTCAGCACGCATGATGAACTGATGATGTATAAAAGCCTCGGCGCGCATGCTTTTCTCATCGGATCAACTCTGATGAGATCTAAAGATATCGCCGCCACGCTCCAAAAGCTTCTTGGAAAAAAGGACGTTTCCATCGCGGAGGAACGCATATGACGCGCGTTAAGATCTGCGGCAATACGAATTACGAACATGCACGGCTGGCTGCAGACCTCGGAGCAGACTATCTTGGCTTTATTTTTGCTCCCTCGAGCAAACGCGCGATCACAGTCGAAAAAGCAGCGGAGATCCTCACGAGGCTCGCGGACTATAAAAATACGGTCGGAGTCTTTTGTAATCAGCCCAAGAAAGAAGTCGAGACGATCGCTGAGCGGCTCCGGCTCAAGTTCCTCCAGTTCCATGGCGAAGAGACCGCTCTTTACTGCGATTCGTTCATGCAGAAGGGTTATGAGGTCATCAAAACCTTTCACGTAAAAGATGCCATGAGCTTGAAACGGATCGGCGAATACAATGCCAGCGCGTTCCTTTTTGATACCTATTCCCAGTCTGAGAAAGGCGGTTCCGGCATTCCATTCGACTGGAGCGTCATCGAGGACAAGCCCTATGTTCATGACAAACTTTTCCTGGCAGGGGGACTCAACTCGCTTAACGTGGCGCAAGCCATTGAAAAGGTCCGCCCGTTTGCCGTGGATGTCGCGAGCGGTGTCGAGTCCGGTCCCGGCATAAAAGATCCCCGGTTGCTCCGGGCCTTCATTGAGAATGCCAAGAGAGTAAAAGAAGCCCATGAGCGAAAAGCTTGATTTTGTAAAACGATTAAAGACGCGTCTTCCGCAGATCGAAAAGGATTCTCTCTATTTTAAGCTCCTTGAATCGGTCCAAGAAAATATCCAACTCGAAGAAGTATGCAGGAACCTGGAAGAGGGGATTGTCATCACGGACGCAAAAGGGCACCCGGTTTTCGTCAACCGAAGGGCTGATGACTGGCTCGGGGGTGTCCGCACGACGGCAAAACAACCTATCTGGAATCAGGCTCAGGACCCTTCCTTTGCGGCTTTTCTGAAAGAGAATGTCGTGACAGCCAGAGCCCGCACGGTCCATGACCTCAGCATTCTCTCCCCCCGGGAAATGCAACTACGCGTCACGATCTTTCCCAGAGAACAGGACGAAAAAATAGATTTCGTCATACTGCTTTCGGATATTACATCACGCACGGAGCAGGAATTCGAAGCCGCCATGCTCTCACGCATGGAAAGCCTGGTGCGGCTTGCCGGCGGCATCGCCCATGAGATCGGCAACCCACTGAACACCATCACGATCCACCTGGAACTTTTAAAAAAACGCCTCGCCGGACTTCCCGGCGACAAACGGAAGGAGATCGCTGACTCGCTCAGCAACATCCAGGATGAGACCCGACGGCTCGACCGCATCATCCGGAATTTTCTTAAGGCCACACGCAAGCCGCCGCTTCGTTTTCGGTTGGACGATCTAAACGAAGTGGTCGCCGACGCACTCTCTTTTCTGAAGCCGCAGCTGGATGTCGCAAGGGTCCTCGTGAAATTCTCGAGGGATAAAAGCCTTCCGGGGTTCCTGATGGACCGAGAACGCCTTTATTATGCTTTTATGAACCTGATCAAGAACGCTTTGGAGGCCATGCCGCTAGGGGGCTCCATCAAGATCGCGCTTACGCATAAACAGCATTGTGCCATCGTAACCATCGCAGACACGGGTTGTGGCATCGGGGAGAAGGATCTCGCCAAGATCTTTGACATCTATTACACCACCAAACCGGAAGGGGCCGGGCTCGGTCTTATGATGGTCTATGATGCCATCGCCGAGCACGGAGGCAAGATCGAGGTCGCAAGCAAATTGAACAAGGGGACCACGTTCAAGGTCCTGTTACCGATCCGGGAACCCCAACTGCAATTGCCAAATTATCAGGGAGGTTGACCATTATGTTTGAAAGCATCTTGCTCGTCGAAGATGAGGCGAACGCCCGCAAGGGTCTGACCCAATTCCTTCAAGGTCTGGACTATGATGTCATGACCGCCACGAACGGCAAGGAGGCTCTCGATCTTTTCAAAAAGGAAAACCCCGACCTCGTCATCTCGGATATCCGGATGCCGGAAATGGATGGTATAGCACTTCTGGAATCGATCAAAGCCGAAGCCTCCTCCGCCAAAGTCATCCTGCTCACCGCCTATGGCTCCGTGGAAGACGCGGTCAAGGCCATGAAAAAAGGCGCTTTCTATTATCTGACAAAACCCGTCAATCTCGAAGAACTTGAATTGCTCGTCAAAAAAGCGTTCAGCAGCCATCAGCTAGAGGAAGAGAATAGGGAACTCAAGCAAGAGATTTTCAGAGAACGCTATGACCAGGGCCGGCTGATCGCGCAATCTCAAAAGATGCAGGAACTTCTCAAGACCGTCGATAAGATCGCGGCCTCGAATGCGTCCGTCCTGATCGAAGGGGAAAGCGGCACCGGCAAAGAGCTCATCGCGCGGCGCATTCACGAACTCAGTCCCCGGAGCCAGCATCCTTTTATCGCGGTACACTGCGCCGCCTTGACCGAAACGCTCCTTTGCAGTGAACTTTTCGGCCATGAAAA
>CAZPCF010000194.1:0-3866 GCA_964585045.1 uncultured bacterium | reverse complement strand
GTATGCAATTTGACCGCGGCTATTTGTCACCCTATTTCGTGACTGATGCCGAGCGAATGGAAGTGGTCTTGAAGGAACCTTACATTCTCCTTTACGAGAAAAAGGTCAGTACCGTGAAGGACCTTGTCCCGGTGCTTGAAAAGGTGGCGCGCCTTGGCAAGCCCCTCCTCATCATCTCTGAGGATATTGAAGGCGAAGCCCTCGCGACCTTGGTGGTCAACAAGATCCGCGGCGTGCTCCAGATCGCGGCGGTAAAAGCCCCAGGATTTGGGGACCGTCGTAAGGCCCTGATGGAAGATATCGCGATCATCACCAAAGGCAAGTTCATCTCCGAGGATCTCGGCGTGAAGCTCGAGAACGTGGATCTCGAGATGCTCGGCACGGCCCAACGCGTGGTGATCGATAAGGACAACACCACGATCGTGGGAAGCGCGGGCACTCACAAAGACATCAAATCCCGTTGCGATCAGATCAAGGCGGAGATCGAACGGTCCGACTCGGATTACGACAAAGAAAAACTTCAGGAACGTCTCGCGAAACTTTCCGGCGGTGTGGCCGTTGTAAAGGTCGGCGCGGCAACAGAGGTGGAGATGAAGGAAATGAAGGCCCGCATTGAGGACGCGCTCCACGCGACCCGAGCAGCCATCGAAGAAGGTATCGTCCCGGGCGGCGGTGTGGCGCTTTTACGCTCCATTGTCTCACTTGATGATGTGAAGGCCTCAGGCGATGAAGCCACCGGCGTCCAGATCGTTCGCCGGGCGCTTCAGGAGCCGGCGCGTAAGATCGCTCATAATGCCGGCATCGATGGATCGGTCGTCGTCAAGAAGATCCTGGAAGGCAAGGGCAGTTTCGGGTTCAACGCGCAGACTTGCGAGTACAGTGACCTCGTTGAGGACAAGGTCATTGATCCCGCCAAGGTCGTCCGCATCGCGGTGGAGAACGCCTGCAGTATCGCGGGCCTCATCCTCACCACGGAGTGTGTGATTGCAGACAAACCTAAGGAAAAAAAGGACGAAGATAAGAAAAAATCCTCGAATTATTCGGGCAGCATCGAATAAAGAAAAAATAGAAGGGGCAGGCAGTGCTAATTCTCCATTACTGCCTGTCCCTTTTTTATTCTTAAAGCCGGTCTCCCTCAAGGGAGGCCGGCTTTTTTTGTTCCTGAATAGACTTTAGATTTTCTGTAGGGAAAAAGCAACGCTCATCGGGTGTTGCCCGTTGATCTAAAACTTAACCGTGATACGGCTTTCAAAATAAATGGCGTTGTTGGCATGACCGTCTGCATTAAGAAGGGGGCTGAAGGTCGTGCCGGCATCATTCCGTTCCACCCGGTAATAATCCCCGGGGATAAAATACCCCAGCCCAAGGTTCAGATCCAGATACTTTGTTACTTCCAAAGCGGCGCCGAAATCGAATTCATTGCCAAGGTCTCTGGAGAGCTTCTTGGACTCTCCGTTCCAAGAGCCCACTCCCTGCTCAAAAGCCGAAAAATGCCACCAATCGAATGAGACTTTGATCTTCGGATGGGGCGTGATGTCCACGCCGACATTGGGCGTGATGAGATTCTCAAATTGGACCGGATCGTTAAAGGTGCCGGGCCGGAGAACACCGTAGTTGTTTCCCCATGCATTCCCCATAAAAAGAAGTGGGCTCATTTTTTGCGGAGGATAAACACTGTAAGATAGATTGGTGTTCAGGGGCGAATAAACACTGAAGGCCCGGTTGGTGGAGCCGTGGAGAAGGTCGTCGGAAGAATCGAAACTTTTATTCCCTGAGGCTATGATGATCTTGCTGCGCGGCGTTAGCCAATACTCTTTCAGATCAAAGGCAGCGTCCGCGTAGAGGAGATATCCTTTGTGGACGACGTCCTTATTTCCGCTCACCAGGACGTCCCCGGTCGCGGGATCGATCGCGAAATCTCCGGCCGTTGCTTTCGCCTTGCCGAAATTTCTTGCGGCTTCAAAGCCAAGAGAAAGCCGGCCGAACTCCAAATTCAGGTCCGCCCCCAACGTCCCTAAAAGATCCTGGTGCGTCTGGGTCTCAAAAAGATTCCTGCGTTTCAGGTCCCCCGTCCGGTCAGAAAGAAAACTGATGTACGGTTGGAGCGAACCTCCCGGGATGATCCAGGAAGCGTTCTCGGGTTTTTTCCATTGAAGAACGGCGTCGAGTGAAAAGAGGTCGGCCTGAGTGTGGAAATACCCGCGCCCCAGAAACTTTTCCTGCGGGATGGTCTGGCCGAGGATCGCGTAATTGTTCCAATTCGGTTTGAAGTAATTAAAATGCCAGGCCAGGATTTCCCCGGGATGATAGATCTGGACCCCATAATTCTGATAAAAGCCGGTGACCGCAAAACCGTTCCCGATCTGGATCGGGTAGAGACCTGCTTTCGCGCGGACCGGATACGCCTCCGTAAAAGGGGCTTTTACGTCGAGGAACCATTCCTTAAGTTCCGGAAGGTACTCCCGGTTGCGATAACGATCCACATCGCCATAGATGGTCGGGACAGACCTTCTCCCCAAAGCGGGCACATCATACCCATAAGGTCCATTGCGTTCAAAACCCAAAAAAGCCTCGGCGTCCTCTTTATACTTCAGGTCCAGGTTGATCCGGTAAGCCAAGCCGATGTAGCCGAAGGAATCTTTTTTTTCCTTACTGTTAAGATCTATCGTGTTTTTTGACACCACGAAATCAGTCGCGAAATACCCATCCGCCGTCACGGAAAAATCTTTATTGGCGGGTCGTTCCAACTTTCCTTCGGGTCCGATAAGTTCGATCTCGGCTTGGAGCAACGGGGCGAAAAGGAAAAAAAACGCGCTCCCTAAGACGAAACTTTTCGGCCGGAAATAATTCTGCCGTTTCAAAGAGATGCCCTCACAATGAAATGAAAGGATCTTTATTGATCACAAGGATGTTCTTTTTCACCGCATAGCTTCTGTTTCAAGAAAATGTCCTTCCTAGTATCGGCGTCTTCGCGACGCCTTTGAGCCCAAGGCCCTATTTCAAGCCCCGGAAACTTTTAACGAAAGGAAAGTGGAAGTCAGAACAGGCTCAATTCTCTTCAAAAAAGTGAACGGCCCATTGGATAAGCGGTAAGGTCAGCGAGATTTACGAAAGGCGGGAGCGATATAGCCGCGGGAACGGCCTCCCCGGCCGAAACGGCGGCCGCCGAAGGAGGCGACCTTGACGGGTTTGTGTTCGATAAAACTTTCGAGTTTCATTTCGGGATGTTCAGCGACGGGAAGTGCCATACGCATGACCTTTTCGATGTCCTTGACGTCTTTCCCCTGCTCGGGCGTCGCGAACGAGATCGCATGCCCTGTGTCCCCGATACGGCCTGTGCGTCCGATACGGTGGATGTAATTCTCAGAGTCATCCGGCAGATCGTAATTCAGCACCAACTCGATCCCCTTAACATCAATGCCGCGGGCCGCGATATCGGTCGCCACAAGGATGCGGTATTTCCCTGATTTAAACCCTTCCAGAGCTTCCCGCCTTTGCGAGAGCGAACGATCGGCATGGATCTCAGCAGCGTTGTGCCCCATTTCACGGATCGCGCGGGCGAGTTTGTAAGCGCCGATCTTGGTCCTTGAAAAAAGAAGGATGGTCCCGTGATACTGCGCCAGGACTTTTTTAAGAAGATCTCTCTTGGCTTCCTTTTTTACGACAAAAACTTCCTGGGTGATCTTTTCCGCCACGGTCCCGGATTTTGCGATCTCGATATGGACCGGCAATTTCATCTGGGACGACGCGATCTTCATGATCGCGTCCGGCATGGTCGCCGAGAAAAGCATGGTCTGTCGGTCCTTGGGGATCACACGCAGGATCTTCTGGATCTGAGGCGCGAAACCCATATCCAGCATCCGGTC
>CAZPCF010000193.1:0-3868 GCA_964585045.1 uncultured bacterium | reverse complement strand
GCGTCCAGTACCCCCTCGGAACGGACGGGATCAGTTTTCCTATGGTGTTCCTTACCGCGATCATTTCGCTTGTCGCGTGCCTCGCATCTTTCCCCCATGTCCGCGTCAAAGAGGGCCGCGAAAAAGAGTATTATTTCCTGTACCTCCTGCTTGAGACCGGCATGATGGGAACGTTCCTCGCGCTCGACCTTTTTCTTTTTTATGTGCTCTGGGAAGTGGTACTCGTCCCGATGTATTTCCTGATCGGGATCTGGGGCGGACCGCGCCGCGAATACGCCGCGATCAAGTTCTTTCTTTACACGCTCGCGGGCAGTCTTTTCATGCTGTTGGGCATCCTCGGCGTTTACTTCGCCGCCGCGCCGCATACCTTCGACATGACACAGCTCGTCGGAATGCCCCGCAGTCTTCTTTTCCAGCAGATCGTTTTCATGGCGTTCTTCCTCGGCTTCGCGATCAAGGTGCCGATCTTTCCGTTCCACACCTGGCTCCCCGACGCGCACGTGGAAGCCCCGACCCCGATCAGCGTGATCCTCGCGGGCGTCCTCCTGAAAATGGGCACGTACGGATTCTTCCGCTTCAGCTATCCCCTTTTCCCGGAGGCCACGCATTGGTTCCAACCCGCCATGGCGGTCCTGGCCGTCATCGGCATCGTGTACGGCGGCTTCGTGGCACTCGCGCAAACGGACTTCAAAAAAATGGTCGCGTACTCAAGCGTCAGCCATATGGGATTTGTTCTGCTGGGGCTTGCGGCCATGAACGCGGACGGATTCCGCGGAGCCATGCTTCAGATGTTCACCCACGGCACCATCACGGGCGGGCTCTTCTTGCTGGTGGGCGTCCTTTATGACCGGGCGCATTCACGCGATCTGAATGATTTCGGGGGGCTCGGCGCCAAAATGCCCCATTACGCCGGGATCCTCACCTTTTTCGCGCTCGCATCGCTCGGCCTCCCGGGTCTCTCCGGATTTATCAGTGAGTTCCTGGCGCTCCTGGGTTCTTATCAATACTCCAAGGTCGTGACCGGGATCTCGACCCTGGGGATCATTCTCGCGGCATCGTATCTTCTTTACATGATCCAGCGCGTCTTGCTCGGAAAACTCAATCCGAAATGGGCCGGGCTTTCCGATATCAGGACCCGGGAGGTCCTCACCCTTCTGCCGCTCATGGTCCTCATTCTCGGGATCGGCGTTTATCCGCGGATCATCCTGGATTACATGATCCCGACGCTTGATGGTTTACTTAAAGCAATAAAGGTCTCATAAATAAAATCTGAAACTAACTCAAAAAATCGAAAGTTTGTCATCCCCGAACGTTTTTATCGGGGATCCAGAACCTGGATTCCCGCTTTCGCGGGAATGACATAAAAGCAGGACGGAAAAATGAATGCCGTTGAAAGTCTGAAATATTTTATTCCGGAGCTGGTTCTGCTGGGCGGCGCGTTCGCCGCGCTGACACTGGATTTTTTCACGAAGCAGAAGAAGCGCGTGGGAGAGTTCTCTCTTCTCGTGATCGTCGCCGCATCCTGCCTGACCCGAACGCCGGCCCAACCGCTTCCTCTTTTCTTCGGCCTTTTCCTTCTGGACACCTTCGCGCATTTTTTCCGTTTCCTCGCGCTCGGCACCGTCGGCGTGACGATCCTGATCTCGCTTGGCTATTCCCCCCTCCAGAAGCGCTTCACCGGGGAGTTCTACGGCCTTTTCCTTTTTATGGCCTTTGCCCTGATCCTGGTCGCGGCGGCGAACAACCTGCTCATGATCTTCCTCGCCGTTGAATTTGTATCCCTCGTCTCGTACCTCCTTGTGGGATTCCTGAAAAACGACCCCAAGTCCAAGGAAGCAGCCATTAAGTATCTTCTCTTTGGAGGCGTTTGCTCCGCCGTCATGCTTTACGGCATGTCGCTTCTCTATGGCGCTTCCGGGTCGCTCGATCTTCCGGCCATCGGGAACGCCCTTTTTTACGCGCCCTTCAAGCCCCTGGCGATCACGGCCGTTCTTTTCTTTTTCGTCGGGCTGGGCTTCAAGATCTCCATGGCGCCTTTTCATATGTGGGCGCCGGATGTTTACGAAGGCGCGCCGACACCGGTCACGGCCTTCCTCTCGGTCGCGCCCAAAGCGCTCGGCTTCGCGGTCCTGATCCGTGTGCTGGACATGGCCTTCCTGAATTTAAAAGAGGTCTGGAGTCCCATCCTTGTGATCCTGTCCATCCTGACCATGACGATCGGCAACATCACTGCGGTCTCTCAATCGAACATCAAGCGGTTCCTGGCTTATTCGAGCATCGCGCAGGCGGGGTATATTCTCATGGGGCTTGCCGTCTTTTCCATCCTGGGCCGGGGCGCAGTTCTGATCTATTTACTCGCCTATCTTTTGACGAATCTCGGGGCGTTCGCGGTCGTTCTGTTTGTCGGAGGCCAGACCCAAAGCGATTCTCTGGATGCCTATGCCGGCCTCTCCCAACGCTCTCCCACCGCCGCGGCCATGCTCACGATCTTTCTTCTCTCTCTTGCCGGCCTTCCTCCGCTCGCCGGTTTCATCGGGAAATACTATGTGTTCGCGGCCGCCATTCAGGGGCATTTCATCACGCTCACGATCTTCGCCGCCATTAACAGTGTGATCGCGGCCTATTATTACTTCCGGATCATCCGTCTCATGTATCTGACGCCGGCCACAGGCCCCGCATTCCCCGCTCCCTCCCAAGCCCTGACGGTCGTCCTTTGGGTCCTGTTCGTGGGCGTTCTGGCGATGGGTGTTTTCCCGGGTTTTTTTATCACCCGCGTTCTGGGATAAAAAGTGCGAAGCCTTTCCGCCCGCCCCGTACCGCAGACCCGGCATGACCTTCTATTCTCAAAGAGCCAGCGATGAGTAGCCGTCGGTATGGGGTCCAGGAAAAAATACTCCTCCAGGATTTCCTCTTCCAAGCCCTCAAGGACCTCAAAAAAACAAAGATCAAGCAGATCCTGAAATTCGGCTCGGTCCGCGTCAACGGCCGGGTGACCACCTGGTACCGGCACCCCCTGAAGCCCGGCGACAAGATAGAGATCCTAAGCAAGGAACACGCTTCCGCGGAAAGGTCCAAGACCGAACTGGGCCTGCAGATCGTCTATGAGGATGAGGATCTTCTGGTGGTGGAAAAACCGGCGGGACTGTTGACCATGGGGACCGAGCGGGAAAAAGAGGCGACGCTTTATTTTATGCTTAATGAATACGAACGTTCAAAAACGAAAGACGAAAGCGGACGTGTTTATATCGTGCACCGGCTCGACCGGGATGCGTCGGGCTTGATCGTTTTCGCGAAAAACGATGCTGCAAAGCGCGCGCTGCAGGGCCGGTGGGAACTCGCGACTAAGAAATATTACGCCATCACAGAAGGGACTCCGGAGAAGCGATCGGGCAGGATCGAAAATTATCTCAGGGAAGACGATTTTAAGCGGGTCTATAGCGTTTCAAAAAACCATCCCGAGGCTCAGCATGCCGTCACGCATTACCGCGTGCTTCAAGAGAACGGCGGCTACGCGCTCCTGGAAGTCACGCTTGAGACCGGCCGCAAGAACCAGATCCGCGTCCACCTCTCCGGCATCGGGTGCCCCATCATGGGCGATGAAAAATACGGCGCCAAATCCGACCCCTTCCGCCGCCTCGCGCTCCACGCCTGTTTCCTGTCCTTCCCCCACCCCGTCACCGGCGAGCTTAAGACCTTTAAGTCCGTCCTCCCCGCACCCTTCAAAAAGATCTTTCCGACCACCTAGAAGGATTTTCTGGAACCAAGATGATTCTCGTTGGGTTGGATCTTTGGAAGGGATATCGGATAGTACCTACGCCAAGGATGCGGGCGTGAATCCGCACTCAACGAGGCCGGAGTATTAAGAATC
>CAZPCF010000192.1:0-3979 GCA_964585045.1 uncultured bacterium | reverse complement strand
GCCGCATTCGACCACTCTGCCACCTCTCCGTGAACTTTCGGGGAACGCCGCTCGGGAAACGATGAACGTTGAAGTTTTCGGATCCCACGTTTTAGGTTTCCCGTTGCCCGTTGCCCAGGCGCGGAAACGCTACAAAGTCTATGTATTTCCTGAAGATTGGTCAAGGCGAGAGAATCCCGCCTCAGCGTCTAAAGGGTCGCGGCCCAGCGCTCCTTGTTGTGCTCGTGGATCTCCCCCAGAATGTCTTCCGTATTCTTGGTCAGCGACCATCCGGGATAATGGCTGGAAAATTTAGACACATCGCTGACCCACCAAATATGATCGCCGATCCGGTTCTGCTTGTTATAAACCGTTTTCATTTTGTGGCCGGAAATTCTCTCGCACAAACGGATCGCTTCCGTCATGGAGCAGTGGCTGAAACGGCTCCCGCCCATATTGTAGACCTCGCCGCACCGCGGGTTTTGATAAAAATGAAAAAAACCATTCACCAGGTCATAGCTGTGGATATTGTCCCGGACCTGCTTGCCCCCATATCCAAAGATCTGGTATTCCCGGCCCTGGATCGCGCACTTCATTAAATAGGCGAGATACCCGTGCAGTTCCGCCGCGGCATGGCGGGGCCCCGTCAAACAGCTGCACCGGAAAATACCCGTTTTCATCCCGAAATAGCGGCCGTATTCCTGGGCCATGATATCCGCGGCAACTTTGGACGCGCCGAAAACAGAGTGGGTGCATTGGTCTAAAGACATGCCCTCATCGATCCCTTTTTTAAAATAAGGGTGGGCCTGATCCAACTCCCAACGGGTCTCAAGTTCTACGAGGGGCAACCGGTTCGGATGGTCCCCGTAGACCTTGTTGGTCGATGCAAAAATAAAAACAGCCTGGGGACAATATTGACGTGCCGCCTCCAGGAGATTTAAGGTCCCCACCGCGTTAATGCCGAAATCTGTGTGCGGTTCGCGGGAAGCCCAATCATGGCTCGGTTGGGCCGCATTGTGAATGATCACAGAAATATCCCGGCCATACTCCTCAAAAATACGGGCGATAGCCCCGGCATCGCGGATATCTTTATCGTAATTTTTAAAGTTCGGACATTCGCCCTGAAGTTCCTTTAGATTTTCTTTTGTGGAGCCGTCCGGGCCAAAAAAATATTTCCTCATATTATTATCGATGCCCACGATCCGGAACCCTTGCGCATGAAAGAACCGGGCCGATTCAGAACCGATAAGGCCGGCAACCCCCGTGATCAATGCAATTTTCATCGCGATCTCTCCGTTTTGACCCTGCGATCAAAGAAATATTTTTTTGAAATCCGGCTCATGGTCTCTCAGCCAGTGGAACGTGTCTTCCAGGATCTCCCGGGAAGACCTCCCGGGCTCCCATCCAAAAACCTGCCCTGTCCTTCCATTGTCGGTTATGTGCCAGATCACATCCGCCGGCCGCGGCTCCAAAACGCTCCCGATCGCCACGGAATTCCCCGTCAGCTGCGCGCAAATGTCCGTGGTTTCCCGGAGCGATAAATTCGAATAATTCGACCCGCCGGCGTTGAATATTTCCCCGCGGTAAGCAGGCTTGTCTCCGGTCAGACACTCCACCTGCTTTGCCACAAGTTCGGCAAGGTCTTGCACATGCAACAGGTCCCGCACCTGCTTTCCCATCCCGCCGAATCCGATATATTGTAACGGTTTCTTGAAATAGTGATGGGCCAGCCAAAACGTAAAAACGCCCTGATCCACCTTACCCAATTGCCACGGCCCCGCGATCACGCCGCACCGGTTGATGATCGCCGGAAGGCCGTATTGGACCGCATATTCCCGGAGGATCAGTTCCGCGCACAATTTACTCGCGCCATAAAGGGACCGGATCCCGTGAAGAGGCATCTCCACCTGAACTCCTTGCGGGCTCACTCCATCACACCCTTCGGCAAGATCAAACCGGGTCTCTGTTTCCCGGTAGCGACAGGCGTTCAACCTGTCGTAAGGATAAACGCGAGAGCTGGATAGAAAAAGAACGGGGACCTGGCGTTCCCGGGCCCATTCAAAGCAATGGATCGCGCCCTGCAAATTGATATCCAAAAGACGGCGCGCATTCTGTCCCTGGGTCCCCGCCAGGACAGACGTTTCCGCGCTGCACTCGATCAGGAGGGCGAACGCCTCCTTGAGCTTGCCGAGATCCTCAGGATTTCTTACGTCCCCCCGTACGAATTTAATACCACGGGGCAAGATCCTTTTTTCCAACAAGATCTCCGAGCCGCGGCGGCTGAGATCATCGAGGGCGGTCACCTCGTAGCCCCGGGCCATAAGGTCCACGGCCAAATGGGACCCCACAAACCCGCAACCGCCTGTGATCAGAATACGTTTCGTCATCGCTGATCCACCCTGAGAAAAAAATCACCCATGAATGCCGGCATGGGATCTTTCCTGAGAAACATGCTCTTGGGACCTTAGTTTAAAAACAGATGCGCTGATTATAACAAAGAAAGCCGCTTTTTGTTTTTTTGTGCCACTCCGCAGGGACCGAGGATGCCCCCGGTCATCATTTCATCCAAAAGTATTTATTGAAGATCGCCAAGTAAATGCCGCGCGCCAGTTCATACGGCGCGGAAAATGTGTCGACCCTCACCCTTCCCCAAAAATCTTCGTTCTTGGCGATCATCCAATGGCGGTTACGGAAACATAAATATTGCCGGAATTTTTTATTTGTGCCCGAGCTGTTGCCGGCGTGAGAACACACCATCTGCGGACAGAACAGGACCTTCCACCCGGCCCGCTTTGCGCGCCAGGCCAGATCCACATCTTCCACCAGAAAGAAAAAGCGTTCATCAAAATAGCCTGTCGTTTCTTTGAGTTTTTCAAGCATGCTCCGCCGGTAGAAAGCGGCCGCGGAACAGGGGCCGATGATCTTTTTTATCCCCGTCCCGGCCCAGTTCTTCGGCCTTCCCCGGTTCAAGTCATGGAACCTTCGGAAGACCGTCAAATGGATCCCTTGAGAATAGATCGTCTTTCCGTCCCCGTTCAAAACATTAGGTTGGACCATTCCCACTTCCGCGGAAAGCTCCTTGCGGATCGCCTCAAACCCTTTCAGAAAATCATTTTCAAGCACAACATCGCTGTCCAGGGCCAAGATCCAGTCCCCGGACGAACATTCGATGCCCTGGTTCCTGGCTTTGCTGGCTCCGAGATTTTTCGGGTTCTCGATCAATTTCACCCGGGGGTAACACTCCTTGATGATCTCCGGCGTCTTGTCCGAAGAAGCGTTATCGATGACCACGATTTCAATGTCCCGGACGTTCTGGCAGAGTACAGAATCCAGGCACGCCCGGATGTGTTTTTGGCTGTTGCAGGTCAGGACCACTATCGAAAGCATTTCAGCTCCTTCAAAGGTTTCTTAAAATATCCGCCAGCTGCCGCCCCAGGACTTTTAAAGAATAATGCTTCTCCGCATCTTCCCTGGCCTTATTTCCCATGGCCCGGCGCAGATCCGGGTCCTCGGCCAGGCGGCAAATGGCCGTAAAAAATTCGCCTCTATTTTTCGCTAAGAAGCCCGTTCCGCGGTCACGGAGAATGTTCCCTGCCTCTCCGATATCACTGGCGATCGCGGGCTTGGCCATGCTCATATATTCAAATAATTTGGTCGGACTTTTTGCTCTGTTGAATTTCGTATCCTGGATCAAAGGCAAGAGGCCCACATCCATATTTGAAAGATATTCCGGCATTTTATCCGGGGGGATCCACGACCGGACCTCTATCCTCTCTTTATGCTTGTGCCCGGAGATCTCCTTTCTGACCGCGTCAAAATAAACCCCCTCTCCGGCAAGGCTCAACGCAACGTGATCATACCGATCCGCAGCTTCGGAAAAACAGTCCAGCAGGAACCTGATGTTTTCGCCCATCTCCTTGTGATAGGCGGTCCCGGTCCAGGAAAAATTGACTTTTGAAGTATCGCGCTTGTTTTGAGGACGGAAAAGATCCGTATCCAC
>CAZPCF010000191.1:0-3990 GCA_964585045.1 uncultured bacterium | reverse complement strand
GGTTTTCTTTTTCCGGCACTGACCCTTCTCTTTTTACTTCCGTCAGGGGCTGTGATCGGCCAGGACACGGCAGAGGTTTCGAAAAAAGCCGAAGAGCCGGCTCCGGGATCCGAGTTGGATAGCCTCAAAGCAGAATGGGAAATAGTTCGCGAACAGCAGATCCAAATGATCCGCGAAAAAGAGGATCAACTGGAAAAGCTCAAAGAAGAAATTTTTTCCAAGATGAAAGCTCTGAGCGACCCGGCCATTTCGGGAGGGAGCTTGGAATTTGAAGCTCAAAAAGCGGCTTTTCAGGCCGAACGCCAGAAGTTCTTCGTGGAAATGAGCCGCCAAAAAGAAAGTCTTCGCCAGCTTCAATCCGCTCTCGATGAAAAAGCCAAACAGCTCGAAGCGGAACGGGATCGTTTCGAGCAGGAAAAAAAGACGGTCGCCTCTCAGGCTTCTTGATCCATGCCGGACAAAACTTTCCTTCGAAAAGCGCTCTTGGGGAAAAGAAGAAATATCCCGCCCCTTTTGCGACGCATGAAAAGCCGCCGGATTTTCCGGAAATTATCCCGAGAGCCGGTCTTTCAAAAAGCTAAGCACGTTGCATTTTATTATGGGATCGCGCCCGAGGTTGAGACCAAGCTTTTTCTTCAGAAAATTTTGAAAGATAAAAAGATCTATCTCCCAAGGATCGATCCGAAAAAGTCTCTCGTATTGTGCCGCGTTCGATCGCTTTCAAAAGACCTGAAAAAAGGCGCTTACAATATCATGGAGCCCAAAGCATTTTGTGAGAAACGGCCGGCCGGCCAAATGGATATTATTATTCTTCCCGGCGTGGCTTTTGACAGAAAGGGTGGGCGTCTGGGGCAGGGTGGTGGTTACTACGACCGGCTTCTCCGGAAGATAAAAAAAGTCGTCAAGCTCGGGTTGTGCTTCCGGGAACAGGTCGTGAAAAAAGTTCCGATGGAAGCGCACGACGTTCGAATGGATCGAGTGATAACGGACTAACGACCAATGACCAATGACAAAGGGTTTTAGTCGATGGTCAATAGTCGATAGTCTTTGGTCCAAAGTTTGGAGTGAAATGAAATGTTGAAACCGGAAGAAAATACTCTGTTCCAGAAAGATGCAGGCGAGCGCAAGATCTACACTGTCAGCCAGCTGAACCGGCAGAGCCGTCTTTTGCTAGAATCGCGCTTTTCCACGGTTTGGGTGGAAGGGGAGATCTCCAACTTTAAGCACCATAGCTCCGGGCATATTTATCTGACGCTCAAGGACGAGTCGGCGCAGATCCAGGCCGCTTTCTTTAGCCAATACCAGCGAAATCTGAGATTTGAACTGAAAGACGGACTCAAGGTTCTCGCGTTCTGCCGTGTTTCCATCTACGAAGCGCGCGGGCAGTACCAACTTTATATTGAACGTGTGGAGCCGCAGGGTGTCGGAGCACTTCAGCTCGCATTCCAGCAACTGAAAGAGCGATTAGCTAAAGAGGGATTGTTCTCCCAGGAGAGGAAACGATCCATTCCCAAGTTCCCGAAGACTGTGGGTGTGATCACCTCACCGACCGGAGCCGCGATCCATGATATTTTGAACGTGGTGAACCGCCGGTTTTGCGGAACGCATGTTCTGCTTTACCCTGTCAAAGTGCAAGGCGAAGGCGCGGCCGGGGAAATCGCGGCAGCTATCGATGTGATGAATAAACAGGCGGAGGCCGATGTCCTGATCGTGGGGCGAGGCGGCGGAAGCCTCGAAGACCTCTGGGCTTTCAATGAGGAGCCTGTCGCTCGAGCGGTATTTGGGTCGCGGATCCCGGTCATTTCGGCGGTGGGGCATGAGAGCGACTGGACCATTTGTGATCTCGTAGCGGACCTGCGGGCTCCGACGCCTTCGGCAGCCGCGGAACTCGTGGTCTCAAGCCGTCTCGACCTCGAAGAGCGGTTGCGCGGGCGCAAGGAGAGGTTGGATTTCGCGATAAACGGAATGTTCGAACGATATCAGGAACAACTTTCAAACCTTGCAGGAAGCGCGGCGTTCAGACAACCGCAGTATCTTCTGGATCAGTTCACCGGACGGGTGGATGAACTGGGCCGGCGGATGGAAGGCCGCTTGACAAGTTTTGTGGATTCGAAGAGCCAGACTTTTCAAGGTATCATGGGCCGGTTGAACGCACTTAATCCTCTGGCGATCCTCGAGCGCGGTTATTCCGTGAGCTTTAATGAAAAAGGCGACATTATCAAAGATGTCCAGAAGATCTCAGTGGGGGATCCTATGAGGACCCGGTTTCATAAGGGTTCTTTGGTCTCGAAAGTTACTGCCATAACCCAATGAAGTTTACCCCGTTAGAGACTTGCGGAGAAATAGCGAATGTCTATTCAGAAATTTAAGGTGGGCAATTTTACAATCGAGTTAATAGTGAGCTGTGGAAGTGCCGTCGGCACTTCCTGTCTCTAACGGGGGAGCCATGAACGAAAAATTTCAATTTGAGAAAGCATTGGAAGATCTTGAAAAGATCGTGGAAGCCATGGAAAGCGGGGAGCTGACGCTGGACCAGGCGCTCAAGAAATACGAAGAAGGCATTGGATTGGTTCGGGCCTGCCAGTCCAAGCTCACCGAAACGGAAAAGAGGATCGAGGTCCTGACCAAGACCTTGGACGGTTCGCTCAAAAAAGAGGCTTTCGATCCGGAGGAGCCGGCTCCGAGGTCGAAAAAGAAAAAAAATTCTGGCCAAGAGGCTTAAAGGATCATTTATGACTTACGAGCAATTCTTCAAACGCTATTTAGAGCTCGTTGAGAAAAAGCTGAAAGGTGTGCTGTTCGCTCAGGAGGCCCGTCCGCTTAGCATCCATAGAGTCATGCAGTACGCGATCTTTACGGGTGGGAAAAGATTCCGGCCGGTGCTGGCGCTTAGCGCTTGCGAAGCGTGCGGGGGGAAACCTCAGGACGTTCTCCTTGCGGCCCTGGCCATTGAGTTGATCCATACTTATTCACTCGTGCATGACGATCTTCCGGCGCTGGATAATGATGATACCCGGCGCGGAAAACCCACCTGTCACAAGAAATTCGGAGAAGCGAACGCGATCCTTGCCGGGGATGCGCTTCTGACCTTGGCGTTCGAACTGGTCGCCAGTATCAAACCCGCGGAAAAGGCCGTCGATATTCTGCGCGAAACAGCAAAAGCCTCCGGGACGCGCGGTATGATCGGTGGGCAGATCGCGGATCTGGAAGCGCCCGCTCGGAAAAAGACGCTGGCGGAGCACGATTTCATCAGCCGCTATAAGACCGGTGAGCTTATCCGCGTAAGCGCAATGGCTGGGGCCATAGCCGCGGGAGCGACGGCCCGTCAGTTTAAAAACATCGCCTGTTACGGCAAATGCTTAGGTCTTGCGTTCCAGGTCGTAGATGATATTCTGGACAAGGACGGTTATTGCAAAGTGATGAGCGTCAAGACAGCCACGGCGAAATCGGTCCGTCTTATCGAACAGGCGAAAAAAGAAGCAAAAATGTTGGGAAGTAAAGCCAAGGGGCTTGTTTTTTTGGCGGATTTTGTGGCATCAAGAATACCGGATTAACAATGACAAACTGGATTGACAAAATAAAGTGCCCGCAGGACCTGAAGCAAGTGCCTCTGGAAAAGCTTCCGGAGGTTGCCGAAGAGTACCGTCAATTTCTGATCGAAACCGTGGCCAAGACCGGCGGGCATTTGGGCGCGAGCCTTGGTGTTCTGGAGCTTTCGATCGCCCTCCATTATGTGCTGAATTCCCCCGAAGACAAGATCTGCTGGGATGTCGGGCATCAGGCCTACGTTCATAAAATGATCACCGGGCGTAAGGACCAGATGCATACCCTGCGCCAGCCCGGCGGTTTAAGCGGTTTTCCCGCTCCGTGGGAGAACGCGCACGATCCCTTCATCGTCGGCCACGCCGGTACCGCGATCTCACAGGCTTTAGGACTTGCCGCCGCACGTGACATTAAAAAAGGAAATGAAAAAGTTGTCGCCGTGGTCGG
>CAZPCF010000190.1:0-3992 GCA_964585045.1 uncultured bacterium | reverse complement strand
GTTCTCGGAGATCGCGGCCAAGACTTCGGAAGTGAAATTCAATAAAACAACGGAACTGATGCCTTTTTTCATGGCGAAAAATGCATAAAGGGAAAAGGCGCTCTTTACGTGCGCAACGCCCAACGGACAACGCACAACGTTAGAACTCAAAAAAAGATCCGTTGCGCGTAGTGCGTCGCGCTTTTTATTAAACATTCTAATAAGCAAAACAGAGGAAAGAATATGGCGCTTATCGTTCAAAAATACGGCGGCTCTTCGGTCGCCAACGCAGAAAAAATTTTACGTGTTGCGCAACGCATTATCAGGACGAAGCAGGCGAGAAATAAGGTCGTTGTGGTTGTTTCCGCCATGGGCGATATGACCGACGATCTGATCGATCTTTCGAAGCAGATCAACGCGGATCCCGAGGAGCGGGAGATGGACATGCTGCTCGCGACAGGTGAGCAGGTCTCGATTGCGCTTCTTGCGATGGCGATCCACAAGCTTGGCCATGAGGCGGTTTCGTTCACCGGTCCCCAGGTCGGGATCATGACCGACGAATTTCACAGCAAGGCCCGCATTCAGAACATCATCCCGGACCGGATCAAAAAGGCCCTTGCGAACGAAAAGATCGTGATCGTGGCCGGATTCCAGGGACAGACGCCATCGGGTGAGATCACAACGCTCGGACGCGGCGGCTCCGACCTGACCGCCGTGGCACTTGCGGTGGCCTTGAAGGCGAAGCATTGCGAGATCTATACGGACGTGGACGGGATCTACACCGCGGATCCGCGTGTGATCCCGGAAGCGCAAAAAATAGATCAGATCACTTATGATGAGATCCTGGAGCTCGCGTCACTTGGCGCGAAAGTAATGCACTCGCGTTCGATCGAAGTCGGAAAAAAATTCAACATGCCGATCTGGGTCTGTAATTCCCAGAACGACCACAAAGGAACTCTTATCGCGAAGGAGAATAAAGCCATGGAAGAAGTCGTTGTGAGCGGTGTTGCGTTAGCTGAAGATGAAGCCAAGATCACTCTGTTCCGCGTCTCGGACCGTCCGGGTGTGGCGGCCAAAGTATTTCAGACCCTGGCCGACGCGAATGTGAACGTGGATATGATCATCCAGAACAAAACACAGACGAATTCCACGGATATTTCCTTTACCGTCTTCAAGAACGAGCTTGTGAAGGCCATGAAGGTTGTGAAAGCGGCGATGAAAAAGGTCGGGGCCACCAATGTCACCTGCGATGAGAATATCGCGAAGGTGAGCGTGGTCGGGATCGGCATGCGATCCCATTCCGGTATCGCTTCCAAGATGTTCTCGACCCTGGCCAAGAACAAGATCAATATCGATATGATCTCCACCTCCGAGATCAAGATCTCGGTGGTCGTGGCCGGCGATAAGGGCAAGCTCGCCGCCCAGGCCATCCATAAAGCTTTCGGTCTCGGCAAGAAATAATCTTAACCCGTTGCACACTGCGTAAATGTGAACCAGTCACACTTACGCAGTGTGCTGGGTATCAATCATGAATAAAAAAATACTCTTTTACGATACAACTTTAAGAGATGGGTCCCAAGCGGAAGGTATCAGTCTGTCCAGCCATGACAAGGTCCTGATTGCGAAGAGATTGGATCAGTTCGGCATCCACTATATCGAAGGCGGATGGCCGGGCTCGAACCCCAAGGATATGGAATTCTTCCACATGATCAAGAAGGCCGGTATCAAGCGTTCCAAGATCGCAGCGTTCGGTTCCACGCGCCGGGCCCACATGAAAGTCAGAGAAGACTCGCAGATCAAGGCCCTGTTGGATGCGGGGACCAAGGTCGTGACAGTATTTGGAAAATCCTGGGACTTTCATGTGACGGAGGTTTTTAAAACCACACTGAAAGAAAATCTCCTCATGATCTACGAGACGGTCGCTTATCTCAAGGACCGAAAGATCGAGGTGATCTATGACGCGGAACATTTCTTTGACGGGTTCAAAGCAAATCCGGAATACGCGTTGAAGACGCTCCAGCAGGCCGCGAAGGCGGGTGCGAATAATCTCACGCTCTGCGATACGAACGGCGGAAGTTTGTCGCATGAGATCCGTCACGCGATCCTTAAAGTAAAACGTTCCGTGAAGACGCCGCTCGGCATCCATTGCCACAATGACTCCGAACTCGCGGTCGCCAATTCCATCCAGGCGGTAGGCGAAGGGTGCGTTCTGGTGCAGGGAACGATCAACGGCTACGGGGAGCGTTGCGGCAACGCGAACCTTGTGAGCATTATCGCGGACCTTCAGTTCAAAATGGAATTTCCGTGTTTTCTCCCGAAAAAACTGAAAGAGCTGACCGCTCTATCGCATTATGTGGCCGAAGTCTGCAACATGCCACTTGCGAATAATCAGGCTTTTACAGGCCGTTCCGCGTTCGCGCACAAAGGCGGCGTGCACATCAACGCCATGGAGAAGAATGCGAAAACCTATGAGCATGTCGAGCCGAAGGCGGTTGGCAATTATCGGCGGTACCTTGTTTCCGAACTTGGCGGAAAGACCAATATCATGATCAAGGCCAAGGAACTTGAGCTCCATTTCCAGAAGGATTCTCCGGAATCGAAAAAGATCCTGACCGAGATCCAGCGCCTGGAACATGAGGGTTATCAATTTGAGGCCGCGGAGGCGAGCTTCGAGCTGCTGGTGCAGAGGCTTCTTGGAAGATTCAAGCCGTTCTTTGAGACCGGTTCCGTTTCTGTGCGTACGGAAGAGATCGGGGCCGGTACACCGCGTTCGATCGCGGAGGTGCAAGTAACGGCCAAAGGAGTCGAGCACTTCGAATCCGCAGAAGGGGATGGCCCGGTGAACGCCCTCGATTCCGCGCTCCGCAAAGCGCTCGGCCGGTCTTTTCCGTCGATCTCTGAGATCCATCTGACGGATTATAAAGTGCGTGTCGTTAATTCCGAGGCCGGGACCGCGGCCAAGGTACGCGTCTTCACCGAATTTCAGGACAAGAAAAAAACTTGGACCACGGTCGGCGTTCACGAGAACATCATCGAAGCCAGCTGGAAGGCCCTTGTCGAGGCCATCGAATATAAACTGCATAAGGGATAGTGATGCGTACGGCGTACGGCGAGAGAACGCTGACGCCGTACGCGATACGCCTTACGCCGTACGCTCATGGAACTAGACAAACAATACAATCCCAAGCAAGTCGAAACCAAGTGGTATTCCCTCTGGGAATCAAAGGGCTATTTCTGCCCCCGGAGCGATTTCGCTCCGAAGACCACAGACGACAGACAACAGACTACAGCAAAAGCAGAAAAAAAGTCTGTAGTCTGCGGTCTGCAGTCTGAAGTCCGTCCGTATGTAATAGTAATTCCTCCCCCCAATGTGACCGGGATCCTGCACATGGGTCACGCGCTCAATAACGCCATTCAAGATATTCTCATCCGGTGGAACCGCATGAAAGGGCGGGATACGCTCTGGGTGCCGGGCGTGGACCATGCGGGGATCGCGACGCAGAACGTGGTCGAAAAAAAACTTGCCAGGGAAAAGAAAACCCGTTGGGACGTCGGCCGCGAGACTTTTCTCAAAGAAGTTTGGAAGTGGAAGAATGAACACGGCTCGACCATCACGCGCCAGCTCCGCCGGCTCGGTGCTTCCTGCGACTGGACGCGCGAACGGTTTACGATGGGCGAAGGTCTTTCCAAAGCCGTGCGAGAAGCGTTCGTCACGCTTTATGAGCGCGGGCTCATTTACCGCGGGAATTACATCATCAACTGGTGCCCGCGCTGCCAGACCGCGCTCTCCGACGAAGAGGCCGCTCACAAAGACGTGCAGGGCGGGCTCTATCACATCAAGTATCCTATCTTGGGAAGATCCGGCCCGTACGAAAAAATGGGCGAAGACCATATCGTGGTCGCGACCACCCGGCCCGAGACCATGCTGGGCGATACGGCGGTCGCGGTACACCCGAACGATCTGCGTTACAAACACTTGATCGGGAAAAAAGTCATTCTTCCTTTGCTCGTTC
>CAZPCF010000189.1:0-4023 GCA_964585045.1 uncultured bacterium | reverse complement strand
GCTTCGCGAGATCGAGGTGAAACCGATCAAGACGACCGCGCCGCTCCATGTGCGCGTCCTGAGCCATCCGCGGTTCCGTCAGGGCTCTGTCACCACGAAATTCATCGAATCGACGATCTTCGGCGCGGGGAAGACAGACGAGCCGGGATCGAACAAAGAAAAGAAATGAAGGTCGCCAACGCCTTTGCCCAGATTTTTGCGATCTTCGCGTTCCTGACGTTGGGCAGCTTAATGATCATCGTTTCGCTGCATCTTTTAGCGTTCGATGATGCGATCCTGAAAATTCAGGAGATCTACCAAAGTTCTTGGCGCTCCGTCCAGGTGGGAGTGGTGGGTCTCGTATTCATTGTCCTCGGTCTTGCCTTCGCGAAGATGCTTGTAAAGGCGGGACGCCCGAATGAAGCGGTTTTTTTTCAAAGTGAGATCGGCCCGATGGTGGTCTCGGTCAACACGCTCGGGAGCACGGCGGTGAAGGCGGTCAGGCGTTTTCCCCTCGTCAAAAGTGTGAAGGCGAAAGTCTTCATTACCGGTAAGAATGTCGAGATCAAGCTTCGGCTGGTGCTTTGGGCAGGCGGGCATGTACCAACGGTCTTGTCAGAATTGCAGCAGGAGGTCCAACAACGCGTGAAGCGCTTGCTGGGGTCCGAGAACCCGCTCGTCGTGATCTGTGATGTGAAAGGGATCGATGAAACAGAATCGGCATCCCGGGGAAGCGCTATCGACAGGGGTTGACCGTTCGTTTCGAAACGCGAAACGGTTTTTTTCAACGTCACCATTGAAATGGTATAAAATTTAAAAGAAAAGGAGAAGGCATGAAGCGTATCGGTATTTTAACGGGTGGGGGGGATTGTCCCGGTCTTAATGCGGTGATCCGCGCGGTCGTGCAGACAGCGAAAGCCGAAGGTTGGGCCGTGATCGGATTCAGACGAGGTTGGAAAGGCATCATTGAGAATATTTTTGTAGAGCTGGACGAGAAGTCGGTCGCAGAGATCCTTCCGCGGGGTGGCACCATCCTGGGAACCTCCCGCACGAACCCCTACAAGCAGGCGGGGGACGTGGAGAAGATCCGCGAGACGATCAAAAAAAACAAGTTGGATGCCGTGATCGCGATCGGCGGTGAGGACACGCTCGGCGCTGCCAACAAACTTTCCAAGGCCGGGATGCCGATCATCGGGGTTCCGAAAACCATCGACAACGATCTGAACGCCACGGACTGCACGTTCGGCTATGACACGGCTTTGAACATCGCGACGGAGTGCCTCGATCGTATCCGCACTTCGGCGGAATCGCATGATCGCGTGATGGTGGTCGAGATCATGGGCCGGCATGCCGGCTGGATCACGCTTGAGTCCGGGATCGCCGGAGGCGCGGACGTGGTCCTTATTCCGGAAGTTTCACTTTCGATCGATGAGATCTGCGGGTACATCGCAAAACAGCGCGCGCGTGGCAAGAACTTCAGCGTTGTCGCCGTGTCCGAGGGATTTTCGATCAAGGGCGAAGAACTTGTCACAACAAACAAAGAGCTTGATGCGTTCGGGCATGTCCTTCTCGGGGGTGTGGGGGACCGTCTCGCGAAGCTCATTGAGAAAAAAACGGGGTATGAGACCCGTTCGACCGTGCTTGGTCATATTCAGCGCGGCGGTACGCCGACGGCTTTTGACCGTGTGCTCGGGACCCGGTTCGGCGTGAAGGCTGTTCAACTTGTTAAAGAGGGTCAGTTCGGCCATATGGTCGGCCTTTGCGGTCGTGATATCGTGGCGGTGCCCCTGCAGGAAGCAGTGGGCGAACTGAAAACCGTGCCAACGGATATGTACGAGTTGGCCAAGATCTTCTTCGGTTAACCCATGAAGACTCCTTTTGAAGTGATCGCTCAAGGGCACCAGGAAGCTTTTCAGAAAACATTCGTTCCGGCTCAGTATGAAGTGTTGGACAAGATGGCGCACGCCATCATTCAGGCACTCAAGGCCGGTCACAAACTGCTTTTGTGCGGGAACGGAGGGTCAGCTTCGGATTCCCAGCACATTGCCGCCGAGTTCGTCGGACGATTTGAGAAGAACCGTATGAGCTTGCCGGCCATTGCGCTTACGTCCGATGTTGCGGCGCTTACCGCGATCGGCAACGACTTTGGCTTCGAAAAGGTCTTTTCCCGCCAGATCGAAGGGCTCGGACAAAAAGGGGATATTCTCATCGTTCTTTCCACGAGCGGCCGTTCACCCAATATCCTTGATGCGATCACGCAGGCCAAACAGCAGGGGATCCTCACGCTCGGTTTTACCGGCAAAGACGGGGGTATCTTGAAGGATGCCGTGGATATCTGTTTCATAGTCAAGTCCCACAAGACCTCGCATATCCAGGAGGCGTACATGACGTCGCTTCATGCGATCTGTGAAGTCGTCGAAACGATCCTTTTCGGCTAATACCGCATGACATTAAAATTCAAAGGTATGCGGTATTGTACCGTTTACCCGTAAAAACAAATGAAGAACGGTGATAGCACCGAGGTTTTGCTCCCATTATGGCCTCCAAGGTCCTGACGAAAAAAAAGCTCGTTGCAACGGTCCGGCGCCTCAAAGCGCAGGGTAAACGCGTTGCTTTTACGAACGGGACTTTTGACATTCTCCACCTTGGCCACGTGACCTATCTCCAGAAGGCCCGGGCATTCGCCGATGCGCTGATCGTCGGCGTGAATACGGACCGTTCGGTGAGGACCTATAAAGACCCGGATCGTCCGGTGAATTCCCAACAGGATCGCATCAAAGTCCTTACCGCCCTCGCTTGTGTCGACTATGCCATTCTTTTTAACGATCCCACGCCGCTTAAACTGATCCAGGAGATCAAGCCGGATGTGCTCGTGAAGGGCGCGGACTGGGCGCTCAAGGACATTGCGGGCGCCCAGGAGGTGCTTTCCCGGGGCGGAAAAGTGAAGCGTATTCCGCTCGTCAAGGGCCGTTCCTCGACGCGGGTTATCAAGATCCTGAAATTGTCCAGTCCTTGTCTGAAACCTCGTTTCAAAAATGGTTGACAAGGGTAGCCCCAATTTCAACTTCGTTCAAATTGATCGGTATTGGGACTAATACCATGGATTGGAAGAAAAAAGTTTTTGATGGGTTCCGACTTTACGCGGTGACGGATCTTAGAACTGAAAGTCTGGATGCGCTTCAAAAGATCGAAGCCGCATACCGGGGTGGAGCCGATATTGTCCAACTCCGCTCGAAAATGCTGGCGGACCGTGCTTTAATCCGGCTGGGGCTCAGGGTCAAAAAGATCGCCGAAAAAAAACGCAGACTTTTTTTTGTGAATGACCGTATGGATCTCGCGCTTGCGACCGGTGCGGATGGAGTTCATCTGGGGCAAGTGGATATGCCGGTCCGTGTGGCGCGCAAGCTGGCGCAGCAGGCGGGGAGGAAGATTTGGATCGGGAAATCGACGCATAGTTTGAAGCAAGCGTTGGCGGCTGTGAAGGAAGGAGCGGACTATATTGGTGTTGGCCCGGTGTTCACGACGCCTACGAAACCCGGAATAAGATCCGTGGGGCTGCGATTCGTAAAACAAGCTTCCAGGAAGGTCCGGATCCCCTGGGTCGCGATCGGAGGCATTGATCTCGGGAATATCCTGGACGTGACTCGGGCAGGTGCGGCAAGGGTCGCGGTGGTCCGGGCGATCTTTGCGGCGCAGGATCCTGAAAGCGCGGCGCGGAAACTCAAATATGAACTGGAGAGATGATGCGAGTCCGTGTCATCCTGAGCGTAGCGAAGGATCCTTAGCCGGAGATCCTTCGTCGCTTCACTCCTCAGCACTGACCTTGTCAAAAATTGATGGAGGTCAGGACAGTCCCGCCAACCATTGATTTTTAATGAGAGTCGGGACAGAATGACGTGTTAGAAAGAAATGTGAAATGTCAAAACCGCCTTATCTGATCGTGATCGGCACTGTTGCCATTGATGAGCTTTCTACGCCCTTTGGTGCCCTGCAAACGGTTTTCGGAGGGTCGGCATCCTTTTTTTCGTATGCCGCGAGCTTCTT